>JAGRJL010000084.1:19160-34102 GCA_020442775.1 Lysobacterales bacterium
TTCGCTGCTGAGGCAGTGATTGGCGGTCAGGAAGTTGGGCGTGGTGTCGCGATTGGTGTTGGCGATCAGGGTGCCGGTGCAGACAAATCCACTGCCGTTGACCCGCAAGGTGTAGTGACCGACCGAATCAATCTGGTCCGGCCAGGGGTCACCCAGAGGACAAACCACGTCCACATTGCAGCTGCCGGATTTGGCGCTGGCCGCGCGCGGGTCGCGATAGCCATGGGCCAGATTGGCCACTTCCAGCACCGTTTCGCGCATCGCCTCGGCGGTCATGCTCAGCTCCAGCACCGCCGCTTCGCCAAAGATCATCGCTGAGAAATAGCGCCCATCGGCCTGAATCTGTTCGGCGCGAATGGGGCCGCGAATCTGGCTGCGTTCCAGGTCGGTGATAAACAGCTCCGCGCCCGCCGGCAGCCGCAGTCGGGAGAAGGCGAAATCAATCGAGCTGGCATCTGGTGAGACGATCAGCTTGCGCCACAACACACGGCCATCGTTGAGCTGTTCCAGCTCGGCGGCGCCGTCGAAACGGAGCTCGGGTGTGGTTACCTCCACCGCATAACGGTAGGGCAAACCGCGAGACTTGCTGTCTTCCTCGATGAACTTGCGCAGATCTGGCGGTGGCGCGAGATAGGCCTGGTCCAGCGTGAGCTGGGCCAGCCCATCCTCGGCGCTGGCAAGGGTGCCAGCCATGTAGCGAGCGCCGACCCGGCAGCCGCCGCGTTTGCTCGTGACCGGCTGAAAATCGCTGTGAACGATCACCGCTGATTTCTGCGGTGTGCATTGCTTGTCGGCGCCGTTGGCCATGCGCGCTGCGATCGGCTCCCACGATTGTTCGGCGGCCCATCCGGGTATGCCGATAGTGCTGAGCAACAGGGCGATTGCCCCGCTTGCCTGGATCGCGCCGCGCGCGCGCGCAGGGCGAAGGCCACACGGATGTCCGATTGCTGACAAGGCTGGTTTCATCGACGGCTCCGGGTGCGATTGAAGCGCCGACTTTACAAGATTCGCCGTCGGGGGTCCGTTGAGCGATCCTGAATGTGGCGGTGCAGACAACGGGCAGAACCTGGCATTCGGTCCGGTTCGCTGTGATCGCCCGCCGCTGTGGCGTTTCACTATCCGCTTGAACCAGTTCCGCCCTTTCCCCGAAATGCGGCGTTGCGCGTCGTCGCCACAGCGCTTGTCCGCCTGCTCCTTGCGCCTTGCCTCAAGAATCCAGCGCAACCAGATTCGGGGTACTGGTGAAACACCACACCAGCAATACTCCAATTAGCCACGTGGGACGCGACTGTTCGGGACGGAGCGTCATGACTCGCGAGTAAACGGGAGCGCCAGCGGTGCCGGTCGCACCCTCGAGCGCGGGCGATGACCTACTGCGCGTTCTGGCCTGGCGACCTTTCAGCCGCCGTCGAGCTCACCGGACTGGTACAGCGGGTCCCCGGGGGACCAGATCGCTGAGCGCGCGCTGCATGTCTCCCAGCACGAAGGGTTTGGGCAGGATGGCATCGAAGCCCAGGGCCAGGATCTCCGGGCTGTTGGTGACCGTCGCGCTGGCGGTCACCACAATCACCGGGACAGTGGGATCGGGCATCGGCTGGTGTTGTTCGCGGATCGCGCGCAGCAATCCGTGCCCGTCCAGGTTGGGCATTTCCAGATCGGTGATCACTGCGTCAAAGTGCTGCTCGGCTAGCTGCGCCAGCCCCTCGACGCCGTCGGCGGCCTCGCGTGTTCGATGGCCGAGCGTTTCCAGACCCGCGACCAGCAGGTCACGGCAGGCGGAGTCATCCTCACATACCAGCAGCATCAGCGATCGCGCCGCGATGCCGTCATCGGGCCGATCCTGCCGCTGGGGCTGGCCGCCGTTGGCTTTGCCTGCGATCGGCGTCTCACGAAGCGGTGTCAGCGGCAAATCGACCACCATGGTGGTGCCGCGGCCGGGAAAGGAGCGGCAGTGAATCTGTCCGTCCAGCCCCTCGACCAGTTCGCGGATCCGAGGCAGACCCAGGCCCAGACCGCCGGAGCGCCGGGTCATCGACTGATCGGCCCGGCCGAAGGCCTCGAAGGCGCGATCGACCTGCTGCATGCTCATGCCCACCCCGGTGTCAGCGACCACCAGTCGGAGCCCGGATACCGCGCCGGCGGTTGCGGCAAGCTTGATCGAGACGCTGCCGCTGTCGGTGAAGCGCAGCGCATTCTCGGCCAATCCTTCGAGAATCCTGGAGAAGGACTCGGCGTTGCCGTGATAGTGCTTCGGCAACGCCGGGTCGATGTCGGCGATCAGACGCAAGGACTTGTTGTTGGCCACTTCCTGCAGATGCACCAGGCAGCCGTTGACCAGTGCCAGAGGTGAAAACGACTCACCGGCTGCGGGTGGTTTGGCCAGGTTTCCGGAAGCGAATTCGATGACCTGATTGAGCTGGATCAGCAGTGCGTTGGCACTGGTTCGTGCAGCCTCGATTCGGGCCCGTTGCTCCGGATCGCGCTCCACCGCCAGAGCCTGGTCGGTGTTGGCCAGCAGTACATGCAGCGGAGTGCGGAATTCGTGGCCGATGTGGCGCAAGAAGCGATCCTTGGCATCGCTTGCATGCTCCAGCTCGGAGGCGATCTGGCGCAACTCGCGGGCCTGTCGGCGCACTGCCGCGCGAAAGGCAAAGGCGATGGCGAATGCCACCAGCGGGTAGATCGCCCGCGAGAGCGTCGCCTCCATGGCCGGCTCGCTGCTCTGCGCGGCGAGCCCGCTGGCGCTGATCACTTCCGGCGCCAGCGCGATCAACAGCCAGACCAGCACGCACCAGGATAGCGCCGCGCGCAGGTTAGCCATCAACACCATCGCCAATCCGACCAGGCTGAGCCACCAGACCGAGGAACTCAGTCCATAGGCCAGCGGTACCAGTAGCCCCAGCGTGGCGATCAGCGCAGTAGCATGGACGGTGAGTACCACTCGCCGCTCCGGCGCGGCGCGAAACCAGCGATAGAGTCCAATCAGCAACAGCAGGCTGAGGCCATTGCACCACCAGGGAGTGGGTCTGGAATGCAGCCATTGCTCGAGGAATCGGGAAACCGTGAACGCCAGATTGGCGGCAATGGTTGCCAGCACGCCGATCTGCACGACGGTCATCCGATATCGCGAATACTCGAAGTAGGTGGTGCCGCTGTCCAGCCGGGGGGAGTTCCTGGGGCGCTGGAACAAACCGGAAAGCATCACTGTTCAGAACCGGCAGTGACGCACTCGGCGTCAACGATGCACGCGTCCACCACCGCTGCAGTACCGGACGCGAAATCGGTGGTTGGCGGGCGCGCGATCATGATGATCTGCCGCTGTCCGAGTTTTCGTCAAAGCTTGTCAAAGCTTCCCCTCATTGTCGCCGACGGTGCGCAACATGAATCATCGAGTGATTCGGGAGTTGTCGATGGCCTACAAAGTAGCACTGTGCGGTTTGACCGTTCGCGACCAGCGATTGATCGAGATTGTGCTCTCGCGCGCCCCCAACCCGAAACATGCGTTTCAGATCTGCCAGGCAAATCTCGCCGCCTCCGCCGATATTGCGATCGTGGATGCGTCGACGAAGCAGGCCGACACTATTATTGCGGAGCTGCAAACGCTCAATCCAGACGTGGTCCTGGTGTGCGTGTCCGATTTGGGGATGAGCGGTAATTCGCGCTATCGGATTGATCGTCGCTCGGTGCTGTTGAAGGTCAATCGGGTGCTCGACGAGGTGGTCGAGAACGAATTCCTCAAGCAGCCTCAGGCTGGTCCAGGCCGGCCACCGGCGCAGATCGCCGACCGGGAAGCGACCGAGCAGCCGGCGACTGCCCAGCCGCTGCGGGCGCTGGTTGTTGACGATTCCCAGACGATCCGGGAACAGCTTCTTGTGGCGCTGGAAAGCCTGGGCGTGCAGAGCGACCAGGCCGACTGCGCCGAATCAGCGCTGCGCTTGCTGCAGTCCAACAACTACGACCTGGTTTTCCTGGATGTGGTGATGCCGGGTGCCGACGGCTATGAGGTTTGTCGCTGGATCAAGACCGATGCCTACAAGCGCAGCGTGCCCGTACTGATGCTCACCAGCAGTGCCTCGCCCTTTGATCGGGCGCGCGGCGCGCTGGCGGGGTGCGATTCCTATTTGGCCAAACCGGTGACCTGGGGGACCTTCTTCGGTGCTATCGATCAGGTCTTGCTGAAGCACTTCAAGGGCGATCGCGAGCGCTTGAGCGCGCGCGGTTACCGGGAGGCTTCCTTTGCCGCCTGATCGCCTGATCTGGCCAGTTGGGCGGCGAGCGCAGCCTTGAGCGTGTTGAACTCGTCACGCATCAACTCGCTCACTTGTGTGTAGGCCTGCTCGCCAGCCTCGCCTGATGCAATCAGTTCGGCGTGTTCGGCCACCCTGCAGAATCTTCGGGCACCCAGACTCGCCGCGGAGCCCTTGAGCGAATGGAAGGCAATCCGCAACTCGTTGTGCATTCCGCCTCTGCTCTGGTGCTCCAGCTCGGCGAACAGACTGTCGACGCTGCGCTCAAAAACGCCAAACAGATGACCGAGCAGGCCCGGGCGGATCGACTCCAGCTGACGCAACTGGTCGATCATCGACTGGTCGAGTACCGGGAGTCCGTCCAGGGATGGCAAGGCCGGGGCTGCGCCATGCTCGCTATTCATCGGCGGTAACCGAATACAGGCGGTAACCGTGCTGATAGATACCCTCCAGCTTCCAGCCCGATTCTCCGTTGAGCCCAAGGGTCTTGCGCAGCCGGCTGATATAGGTGTCAACGCTGCGCGTGTTGACGCTGGGCCCCAGTTTCCAGACGTCGCGCAGCAGCATCTGTCGGCTGACGATCCGCTCGGTGCGACGGAACAGATAGACCAGCAGATCGAATTCCTTTTCGGTGACCGGGATCAGCTCCCCGTCCACGCGCAAGTCCCGATTGGCCACGTCGAACCAGAAAGGCTCGGCATTGATCGTCGAGGGGCTGCTGTCGGGTCGGGTTCGCCGGTAGGCGTTGGCAATTCTAGCGCCGAGTTCCTGCGGTCGCGGTGGCTTCACCACATAGTCGTCGGCGCCGCATTTCAGCCCGTACACCACATCCTGCTCGGATCCGTTGGCGGTCAAAAGAATGATCGGCAGATGATTGGCCGACTGCGCGCGGATATCCCGCAACAGATCGATGCCGCTCATTTCCGGCAGGTTCCAGTCGAGTACCAGAACGTCCACCGAGTGCATGCCCTGGCGTCGCTGAAACTCGATCGCGCTCCGGTAGGACTCGACCCGCATGCCCGCTGCCTGCAGCATGGTGGCATACAGCTCGGCCTGTACCGCTTCGTCTTCGACGATTCCGACCACGATTTGGGAGTCGGTCATGCGTGCACTCATCACCACTGGTGCAGTTGGTCAGCCTTCAAAGGTCGCCTCTAATATAACGGTAGCGGGGTTACACATTGCGATGGCGGCGTAACAATTTCCTTGAGGCCTGCGCTGTGGCCGGGCCCGACTAGAATGTGGCGTGGGCCAGGTGCACAACGCGTGAAGCGGCCCGTTGCGATTTAGTGAGAGTCCGGGTCATGCCTAGCTCGTTCAATCTGCCAAAGCTGATCGGCATTCCGGGGGCGATTCGTGACCGGGTGGAGCAGTTGATCGCCGAAGTTTGCGCGGATGGGTCCGATCGGGATGATTCGGTTTGCGGATCGACAACGGCCAGCGTGCTGTGCTGGCTTGATCCACAGATGCGCGGCAGGTTGCTCGACCTCGCGCCGGAGGGTGAGCCTCCGCTGGCGGTAACGGTTCTGGTCGACGAGCAGGCTGCTTCGCTGGTCGCGTCCGAGCACTGGCCGGAACACTGGCAGTGGGCGCCGTGGCCGCTGTCCAGCCAACGATTGCAGATGTATCTGCGCCTGGCTGATCGCGCGGCCAGGGCGCACGCCACCCATCATGCCCGCTCGGGTCGGGCCTGGAGTAGCATCGGCCAGCAGCTGCTCGAGGCGATACGAGCTGCCGGGATGTTTGAGTTCGAATATGACCTTGCCAGCGGGGAGCGGCGCTCCAATATCCGCCAGCAGTTTGGTGACGCAGCGGCCCCGCGCAGTTTTGATGACCTCATGGCCTTCCTGCATCAGGAAGATCGGCCGGCGGTGGCTGCGGCCTTTGATCACTGCCGAGAAACCGGTAGCGAATTCCGAACTCGTGCTCGGGTGCGGGTCGGGCAGGGCGATTATCGCTGGACCCGATCAATCGGCAGGGTCATTGAGCGCAGCGAACACCATCCCGGCCGTCTGGTCGGCATCACCTGGGACAGCCATCGCGAAGAGATAGCCAAGCAGGCGGAAAAGCTGGCCCAGGAGCAGCTTGCCGAAGTGCTCTCGCTGGGCGGAATGTACAGCTGGGAATGGCGCAGCGGCAATCCGCAGCGCCTGATCGCCTTCAATCAACTTGAGTCGGTCGAATCGCCTCCGCTACAGCACCGCCTGGACGATCTGATCGCCAGCAAGGACCGCGAAGCCGACGCGCTGCGCTTTCAGGTCGCGGTCGAGCGCGGAGAGCGCTACAGCAGCGAAGTCCACCTGCGCTTGCCCGGTGGTTCACCGCGCCGGATGCTGCTTTGCGGAGTGCCGCGGAAGAATGGGCGCGACGAACTGCAGTCGATGATGGGGGTGGCGCTTGATCTCACCGACCAGCACGCGATGCAGAGTGAGCTGTCCGAGGCCAGGGCGCTGCTGCTGGAATCACTGGCGGCCGGACAGATGTACTGCTGGGAATGGGAAGTGGGTGCCGGCAACAGCCGTATTCTGGGACCCTGTCGCGACATACTCGGCGTCAACCCCGCCGATCCACCCCTGCTCAGGACCCTGATTCATCCCGACGACGAATTCGAAAATCAGCGGCTGGTCGACCAGGCGCTGGAACGCGGAAGCTATAGAAACGAGTTTCGAATCATCCGTCCGGACGGCGAGATGCGCTGGATCAGTTCCAGTGCCAATCTGGTCACCGATCATATGGCGCAAAGCCAACGATTGATCGGCTCCTCCATCGATGTGACCGAGCGGCGCGCCAGCCTGCTGGACCTGCGGGTGACCCAGGAGCGGCTGAGCGTGGCGATGGACGCCGCACGGTTGAATCCCTGGGCGGTGGATCTGCAAACCGGCAAGGTTCAGCCCGGCCCCCGCGACTTGGAGATCTTTGGCGAAGAGATCCGCTCCCGGCAGCATTTTGAGGCTCTGGTGCTGGCCGAGGACCGGGTTCTGGTGGAGCAGCTGGGTGACCCGGATTTTCTCGCCTCCGGCCAGCCCCTGCACGCGGAATTCCGGATCCGAAGGAAGGACGGTGAGCAGCGCTGGGTGTCCTGCTACGCCAAGGCCATGCTCGATGATCGAGGGGACCCGGTCAGTCTGGTCGGTGTCAGTCAGGACATCTCCGAAAGTCGTGACGCCCAGGAACAGCTGGCGCAAACCCTGATTCAGCTCGATCGGGTGCAGACGGCCACCAACGTGATGTTGTGGGAATGGCGCCGATCCGCTGGGGTGGTTTGCTATGCAGCGGGTGGTGCGCGCCTGAGCGGAGCGGCGGTGCCCCGACTGGATCCGCGTGACTGGTGGCGGTTCACCCGACTTCTGATCGCCTGCAGTCGCTCCGATGCGCAGGTGATCGACGAGGAAGCACGGGTGCTGGACGAGCAGGGGCGCAGCCTCTGGGTCAGTCTGCAGGGGCGGCGTACCGAGTTTGCCGCCGACGGTAGCGCCATCGTCTCTGGTGTGATGATCGATATTTCAGCGCGCAAGCAGGACCGGGAGCGCGTGGCCGCTGCTGAAAGGCGACTCCACCAGGCACTGGAAGCGGCCAACATGCGCTGCTGGGACTGGCATGCAGAGTCTGCCAGCGAGACGCAGGGGACGCTGCCGGCATATACCCCCAGCGTTAATCGTGAGTCCTACGCCAGTCCCGGCGAAGTGCATCCGGAAGACCAGCAGCGCCATCAACAGGCGATCCAGGCAGCGCTCAGCGACCAGGCGAGCAGCTACCGCTGTCAATTCCGGGTGATCGGTGCCGACGGCGCAGTGCGCTGGCTGCTGTCGATTGGCCGGCGGGTCACTGACCCGGCGTCCGGGAAGGTGAGACTGACCGGCGTCGCGATCGATATCACCGCACAAAAGATGATGGAGGCTGAACTGGAGGACAGCCGGCGCTGGCAGCAGATCGCGGTGGAGGCAACCGAGCTCGGTCTGTCCAGAATAGACACCGTTACTCAAGTCAGAGTGGGTGGGGACCGCGACCACTGGCTCTATGGGTGTACACCCGACAACTACCGACAGCTGCAAGACCTGATTCATCCTGAGGATCGCGAACACGTGCGACTGGCCTGGGATCAGTGCGTCGCGGGCGGCGAAGATTTTCACGCGGATTACCGGGTGGGACAGGAAGCACCATTTCGCTGGCTCAGGGTGCGCGGCAAGCGCGTGATCGACGAACACAGCGGGCATCCGGTGGTGGTCTGCGCCACCCGCGACATCAGTTCGCAACGCCGGGCCGAGGGCGAGCTGCAGCAGGCGCTGGTTCAGGCGCAAGAGGCTTCAGCAGCCAAATCCGCGTTCCTCGCCAGCGTCAGTCACGAGCTGCGCACGCCGCTCAATGCGGTACTCGGGTATGCCCATTTGATCGAGGGCGGCGCGATGGACGCCCGTCAGCAGGCACATCTGAAGGTCCTGCGGGCCAGCGCCGACCAGTTGATGAGCCTGTTGACCGACGTGCTTGATTTTTCCCGAATCGAGGCCGGTGAGCTGGAGCTGGTCAATGCCCCCTTTTCGATCGACGAATGTCTGGAATCGGCGCTGGACGTGGTCGCAGCGGAGGCTGAAAGCAAGGGGCTTTGCCTGCTGATGACCAGCGAGAGTCTCCATCGACGCTGGGCGATGGGCGACTCCACGCGGTTTCGTCAGGTCCTGATCAACCTCTTGGGCAACGCGGTCAAGTTCACCGATCAAGGTGCGGTCAGCGTGGAACTGGCAACCACGCCTGGCGATGGCAAAGTGGCCATCAGCTGTATCGTCCGCGACAGCGGAATCGGCATGTCGGCCGAACTGATCACCCAGCTGTTTACCCCATTTCGCCAGGGTGATATCTCCACCACCCGGCGTTTTGGCGGCACCGGGCTCGGGCTATCGATCTGCAAACGGCTGATTGAGGCCATGGGTGGGCGGATTTTCTGCCGCAGCGAACCGGGGCGAGGCAGCACCTTCCACATCGAGCTCGCCCTGGAATCCGCCGAGCCGGAAGATCCCCCGTGCCGGTGGCCGATGGCGGGCTCGGTGGCGGTGATTGTGAAGTCGAAAGCGATGCGTGCCGGGCTGATGAAGCAACTGGCGGAGTTCAACGTCGAGGCTGCGGCGATCGAACCCGAGCAATGCCTGGAGGCGCTGGATCGTTCACCGCTGGCCGTTGATGCCCTGATCGTCGGTGAACCGGTGCTTTCCCGATTGCAGCAGCTTTCCCGCTGGCCTGAAGCTCGCGACGGCGCACCCTGTCCGGTGGTGGTGTTGAGCGGCATCAGCAGGCCGCTGGATCCGACCATGGGTTCCCGCGGCGAAACTCTGATCCCGATCTCTCGAGCGCTCAAGCCGCGCGAGCTGCGAGTTGCGCTGGAGCGCGCGATCGATTCCACGGCAGGCGAAGCGGCGCTCGACGGCGACCATGCGCAGCAGGCGACTCAGGTCGCCGACTCCATTGCCAATCTGCGGGTGCTGGTGGTGGAGGACAACGAGATCAACCGGACCCTGCTGCAGATTCAGCTGGGGGTTCTGGGGGTCAGCGTGGATTGTGCCGACAGCGGCGAAGAAGCCCTGCGAATCCTTTCCGAGCAAAGCTTCGACGTCATCTTGATGGATCTGGAAATGCCTGGGCTTGATGGTTTTCAGACCGCCGCCCGGGTCCGTGCGGCTGAGGCTATCGGTCAACCGGCGCCCTACATCGTTGCGGTCAGCGCGCACGTGCTCAGCGGCGTGCGCGAGCGCATCACTGCCTCTGGGATGAATGATTTCGTCAGCAAGCCGGTGCAGGTGGAGGCCTTGTGCGAGGCGCTCAGACGCTCTCTGCTCGATTCGCCCTGATCAGCTTCGCGGCGATCGGGCTTCGCTCAGGCGCTGGGCCAGCGCTTGCTCGAAGGCGTCGCGGTCCAATGGAGAGATCTGGATGCTGGCCGATCCATAGCGAAGGCGCAGGCGCCGGGCGGCCCAGGCCGGTGCGCCTACCAGTGACCAGACCCGATCAACGCGCTCGATCTTCTCGTAGGGTAGGTGCCAGCGCTCAATACCGGCGCGAATCAGCAGCCCCTTCTGCTCCAGCAGATAGTGGCAGGGAACCCCGCGCATCAGCAGTACCGAACTGGCGATCATTGCCAGCGTCAGCGCAACTGCGGCCTGCAGTGGGGCCTGCTGGAGCAGCCGTGAAGCCAGAAAGAGTACGCAGCCTATCGCCGCCAGCGGCAACAGCAACAGCCACCAGTCGACGGCGCTGCGCATCTGTTGGGGCAGGTGTGGCGCTGAATCGGCAGCAGATCGGTCGGCTTCGCTCATGCTCCGAGAATAGCGGGCCAGGCGCAGTTGGTTAATAGCGACTGCGGAGTCGGAGAGCGGTCGGCTTCGCTTATGCTTGGCCGATGAGTACCGGGCCGTTGGGCATACAGATCGGAGTGAGCGAGGGGCTTCGCCCTTGATCGGCCTGGCGCCGCTGCTGATCGGCAGCGCCCTGTGGGCTGCTGCGCTGTTTGCGGTGGCCCTTTGGGGTGAGCGCCACGGTGAGCGGCTGGCGCGCTTCTGGCCGCTGATCTATGCCCTTTCTCTGGCGGTCTACTGCACTGCCTGGACCTTTTATGGAACCGTCTCCCAGGCCGCGCAATGGGGTTCACCGCTGCCGCCGACCTTTATCGGCACGATCATCCTGTTTGCGCTGGGCTTGCCGTTCCTGCGCCGGCTGGCAGCACTGGCGCGGGCGCAGAACAGCGCCTCGATTGCCGATCTGGTCGCCGCTCGTTTCGGCAAGAGTTCCGCGCTGGCGGCCACTCTGACCTTCGTCTCGGTGCTGGGGGTGGTGCCCTATGTGGCGCTGCAGCTGAAGGCGGTGGCGCAGAGCTTCTCGGTGCTCGCCGGCTTCGACAGTGGCGCGGGATCGGGCTGGCAGGATGCGGCGCTGTGGGTAGCGCTGTTGATGAGCGCCTTTGCGATGTTGTTTGGGACCCGTCGCGCCGCCGCCACTGCCCACAACCGTGGCCTGATGCTGGCAATGGCGGCCGAATCGCTGCTCAAGCTGGGTGCGATGCTGGCGCTGGGGTGGTTCGTGATGAGCGGGCTCTATCCCAACCCGGACAGTCTCTGGCAGGCCTCGCGATCGCTGCCGGCGGCCGGCCCGGGAGGTGGTTTCGTGGCCCTGGTGCTGCTTGGGGCGTTGGCAATGGTGACCCTTCCACACCAGTTCCATGTGGGGGTGGTCGAATTGCGCGACCCGCAGCATCTGCGCACCGCGCGCTGGCTGTTTCCGGTCTACCTGCTGCTGATCGCGCTGCCGACGCTGCCGCTGGCCTGGGCCGGCCAGCTGCGAATCGGCGATGCGGTTCCCTCGGACCTGCACGTGCTGGCGTTGCCGCTGGCGGCCGATCGTCCGGGGCTGGCCCTGCTGGCATTCATTGGCGGACTGAGCGCGGCCACCGGCATGGTGGTGATGGCGGTGCTGACCCTGAGCATCATGATTGCCCAGCACTGGCTGGCGCCGCTGCTGCTGCGCGGAGAGGAACTGCACAGCAGCCACGATCTGCGCCCGCGGGTTCTGGCACAGCGGCGGCTGGCGATCGCCGGGGTCATGGGCCTGGCCTGGCTGTACAGCCGGGCGATGGCCGAAAGCGACGCGCTGGCGGATATCGGCGCCTTGTCCTTCTCGGCGCTGGCGCAGCTTGCTCCTGCGGTTTGGGCGGCGGTATACCGCCCCAAGGTGCCACCGCTGGCGGTGCTGCTGGGTGTGTTGGTGGGGACCGCGGTGTGGGCCTGGCTGCTGCTGCTGCCGGCGCTGTCGCCGGCTGCACAGCCCGCGCACCAATGGGATCCGCTGCTGTTGGGAACGGTCAGTTCGCTGCTGGCCAATGCGGCGACCATCGCGCTGCTGTCGCTGCGTCCAGCGCGGGTGGGCCGGATCCGCACCGGCGGGATTGCTGCTGCGGACCTGCGACAGCTGGCTGCGCGGTTGCTGCCCGGGGATGAGGTGATGGCGCTTTTTCACCGTGCGGACGGCGACACTGATGCCGATCCCGAGCTAATCGCGGAAGTCGAGCATGCGCTGGCCGGTGTGGTCGGCGGCGCCAGCGCCCGATTGTTGGTCCAGGCCGCGCATCGGGGGCGGAGTGCGCCGCTGGCGGCGGTCGCTGAAGTGGTGGGAGAGACCTCTCGCGCGCTGCGCTTCAATCAGAATCTGCTGGAAGCGGCGCTGGAGAACATGAGTCAGGGCATCAGTGTGGTCGATGGTGATTTGCGTCTGGTGGCCTGGAATCGGCGCTATGCGGAGCTGTTTGCCTATCCGCCGCACCTGCTCGCGGTCGGCGTCGAAGTGGCTGAGCTGGTCCGCCACAACGCCGAGCGCGGACTGCTCGGGGAAAGCCCAGGCGAGGGGGCGGTTGTGAGACGGCTGGCGCACATGCTGAGCGGTACCCCCTACGTGACCGAGAGGCGGTTTCCCGACGGGCAGGTGGTGGAGATTCGCGGCAATCCGATGCCAGGAGGCGGATTCGTCGCGACCTTCACTGATGTCACCGATTTCCGTGCCGCCGAGCTCGCATTGACTGCAGCCAAGGCCACCCTCGAGGAGCGGGTACAGGCGCGTACCGCCGAGCTGGCGCAGGCCAAGGCGGAGGCGGAACGGGCCAATCAGGCCAAGAGCCGCTTTCTGGCCTCGGTCAGTCATGATCTGCTGCAGCCGATCCACGCCGCACACCTGTTTACCCATGCGCTCAAGCAGCGTCTGCACGAGGGCGACAGCGTCGAGCTCGCGACCCAGGTTGAAAGCAGTCTGGGCGCCAGCGAGTCCCTGCTCGCCGGCTTGCTGGACATTTCCCGTCTGGATGCCGGTGGACTCAGTCCGCAGTTGCGAGACTTTGCGCTGGATGAGTTGCTGCAGCAGCTGGTCGCCGAGTTCGCGGTCCTCGCCGCCGAGCGCGGACTTTCGTTGCGCAGCGTCGCGACCCGCGCCTGGGTTAGATCCGATCCCCAATTGCTGCGCCGGGTCCTGCAGAACTTCCTATCCAACGCGGTGCGCTACACCGAACGCGGACGCATCCTGATCGGCTGTCGGCGGCACGGCAAGGAGATTGCGGTGGTGGTGCTCGATACTGGTCCAGGGATCGCCGAGGCCGATCAGCCGCTGGTGTTCGAGGAATTTCATCGCCTCGGGCAGGGTGGACCCGGGCTGGGGTTGGGGCTGGCAATCGCCGAGCGTACCGCACGATTGCTCGGACACCCAATTACGCTGCGTTCTCGCAGCGGCTCCGGGACCGCGTTCGCAGTGGCCCTACCTCGGGTGGGGGCCGGCAGCAGCGAGCCCGCGCCGGTAGCGCAACCGCGCAGTCGACTCGGCGGCCACTTGCTGCTGGTCGACAACGACAGTGCCGTCCTGAAGGCCACCCAGGCCCTGGTGGAAGGTTGGGGCTTTGTCGCCAGCACCGCGCGAACCGAGGCCCAGGCCTGCGCCATTGCCGCCGCGGCTGAACCGCAGGACAAGGCGGCGCTGAAGGCGGTGATCCTGGACTACCACCTCGATTCCGGCCGCACCGGGCTGGAACTGCTGACCCAACTGCGGCCGCAGATCGGCAACATTCCGGTGATTGTGATCACCGCCGATCATGCCGAGCAAACCCGCGATCTGGTGCGCGCAGCGGGCTGTCAGCTGCTGCACAAACCGCTCAAGCCACTGGCGCTGAAATCGCTGCTGGCCAGACTGACTGCTCGAGCGGCGGTCTAGTCACGCTTCTGCGCGGCGCTTGGGGTTCGCGGCAGCTGGGCCCGGGCGCTGACCTCGCCGACCGGCAGATCACAAAAAACCCGCCGATCGCTCGGCGGGTTTTCTTCAGCGACGTTGTTGAGTGGCTCAGTCTTCGCCCATGAACACGCTCAGCAGGCGCATCAGGTGCAGGAACATCATCCAGATGTCGCCAAACAGACTACAGGCGATGACGATGTAGTTGGCCTCGCCGTCATGGATCATCTGGCTGGTGCTGTAGAGCATGCCGGCCGCGGCCAGCAACACCACACCGGAGGAGATCATCAGGCCAAGTACCGGCAGGCTGAAGAACAGGTTGGCGAAAAAGGCGGCCAGAACCACCAAACCCCCGACCAGCAGGAAGCCACCAAGGAAGCTGAAATCCTTACGCGTGGCCAGCGCATACATGCTCAGGCCACCGAAGGTGAAGGCGGTGGTGGCAAAGGCGTAGACCGGAATCCGCGGGTCGATGCTGGCGTAGATGCCGACGATGGGCCCCAGCATGAAGCCGAAGATACCGGTATAGACAAAACTCAGCACCAGACCGGCAGCCGAGTTGCGATTGGCGTAGATCAGCCAGGGCATGCCCATGGCGAAAATCATGAACATCCACCACGGAACCAAAGGTGCGCCGACCTTGATCGCCGCGTAGGCGGTCACCGCGCTCCACGCCAGAGTCATGCTGAGCAGCAGATAGGTGTTGCGGATGACCTTGTTGGTCGCCAGCGTTTGCGCCGCGCTTTGCGGCATACCCATCACTTGTGCCATCGATATCCTCTCCTAGACCGTATTGGTTGATACGCCCGATGTTAGCGCGAATCGTTCGCATTAGTGTGGGCGATTTGTGCAGAGTTCAAGAGCCTAGTTCCAGTAGCCAGGAGAGCAAAAGCGGGGGTTGAGCCTGACATCTCCAGACTTGGCTCCTGACTGGCTACTGGAACTGGCCACTGG
>JAGRJL010000085.1:0-3058 GCA_020442775.1 Lysobacterales bacterium
TGGCCCGGTCCGTCAATGCCACCCAGTTGTGTCCGCCCTGTGCGCAGGAGTTGCCGACGCCTGCACCACCGGCACGCATCTCGACCACTCCAACGCCGTTGACCCGATTCAAGCGGAAGCCACGCCAATCGGTGGGCTCGGTCGCGTCGATCACCCCCGGCGTGCTGTCGCTGGTTCCCAGATCCATGGTGTCGAAGCCATAGGTAATGCAGGAGTCGACGCCGGCCGGGTCGTCCAGCAGTACCCGGGTATGGATTGCCGAGGTGGTTCCGGTGCGGATCTGACTGATGGCGTTGACGTTGTGGCCGGCACGACGGAGATCGCGCTGAATGACCGAGACAACGGTTCTCATATCCTGGGTCAGTCGGCTATATCCAACCAGGGCAGTAGAACTCTGCGATATATTTACAGTCAGTGACAAAACCGCGCCGATTACAATGACCGCAACCGCCAGCGCAATCATCATCTCCACCAGAGAAAAACCCCTGGATCCGTAGCTGCCGGAAACTGCAGTTCTGTTAGTGGTCACGGACATAGCGAGGTCTCTGGAAAGTGACTTTGCGCGTTTGGTGCGCAGAGGCTGGCACGGGCCAATGGCGATACGTCGAATCGAGCCAAGTAGGCCAAATCATCGCTCGGCGATCTTAATGTTACTGATCCAAACTGCAGAGGATCATCTAATGTCCCAAGCTTTGGGTTGATGGTAAAACGATTACCGCCGCCAAAATTCGGACCAACGGTTACTCTGACCCCCCTAACTAATTCTGTCACCTGTTCCGCGGGGGTTCTCGGGTCAGCAAGATTTAACGCGGGATAGCTGCCGACATTACAAAAACCAGCGGCGGCGGGATCTGGTTGTAAACAATTACAGGCCGCATTGCCTTCATTAGCGCCAACGCACCAAACGGTTCCGCCTGCCTGTGAGAGGAAGGTGACGGTTACCGGTCGATCGCGTTGCACCGCTTCGAACTTGGCGTTCTGGACCATCGCCAGCAGCTGGTCAGTGCTGCCGCGGAACAGCGTGCGCTCACGGAACTCGGTGAATGCGGGTATCGCCAGTACCAGCAGCACCGCGGCCACCGTGAGGGTAATCATCAGCTCGAGGAGGGTAATGCCCGCTTGGTGACATTTCGTAACGGTTACATTGTTAGACATTTTCAACCTCGATCGTGTCAAAATAGATCATGACCCAATGTCACCATTAAACAATATTGCTTGGCGGGGTGCTGCGACGCTTTGTAATGGATTGTGTGACACATCCCCGACTTACGTGATGTAGTTCACAATCGGGACAGGAATTGTTTTTTGGTGGAGATATAAGTGCATCGTGAGGGAGTCGTGGAGACTGATTCCCGATTTGAGAGGGAGTCCGGAATGAAACGCTTTGTTAATTCAATGCAACGCGGGTTTACCCTGATCGAGCTGATGGTGGTCCTGGTGATCGTGACTATCCTCTTGTCGATCGCGATACCGGCCTACGAAGACCAGATGCGGCGCAGTCGCCGGGCAGACGCGATCAACGGATTGGAATCGATGGTCCTCCGCCAGGAACAGTGGCGAGCCAACAACCCGCGCTACGGCACCCTGGCAGAGATCGGCAATGCTCCGACCAGCCAGTACTACGACTTCACTGTGGAAGAGAACACGGCGGCCAACTTCCGGGTGCGTGCGGTCGCCAAGGCCGCCCAGGCCAGCGACAGCGGATGCACTACGCTGGAGATCAATCGAGCAAGGACCAAATCGCCCGCCAGTTGCTTCCAGAAGTAGCCGCTTGCGCCGCGCTGGTCAATTCTGAGGTCGAAACAAGGTCAACCAGCTGGCTGGAATCTTGCGGTAGAGGAATTCTGCAGGTCCAACCACTCGCAACCGCGGCCGATGCGTCCGCGTCTCCTGCAGGGGTTGGCAGATTCTTGTCCCCTCCATCGACAAGGACTGGTGATTGCCCCGGAACTGCGACAATCGGCCAGGCACAGCGAGGGATCTGGCGGCGAGCAGCGATAGTCCCGTCGCTCAGGACCATAGGTCCCCAGTTCAATCGCTGCATAGAGATCCCCTGAAAGACTCACAAAGTCGCGCGGCGCCTGAGAAGTTCGCCGTTCAGGCGAGCGTCGGAGATCATGGCCTGCGCTCAGGGAGAGGCCGTGGCGCTCCCTGTAAGCAAGAAATGGAGCTACCGTCCGAAAGGGCTGCGGTCCAGATCGTCTGTTGCTGCGGAGCGGTTATCCAGGCGGAACGACAGTGCCCTAGGGGCCGGGCCTGCAGCGGACGAGCTGGACCTGCAGCGCGGGTCACAAGAGTTATTCAGGGATTCCCTGGCTGAGTTTCATCGATTCGGTCTACCTTGAGCACCGGGTAGACACCGAATCGTTGATCAAATGAGGCGTGGTGCTGGTAAAAGAAATCAAGGCGGGCCCCTGGGTCTGCCGCAAAAGCGCGATCGCTTGCCAATCGCTGCTGGAATTCCTTCGCTAGTGACGGATTGCCTTCCAGCAATTCCCGCGCCACTGATTCGGCGACATAGGGTTCCATGTATTCCTTGGGCTCAAAGTAGTTATTGAAAAAGCCCCAGGAAACCCATGAATCGGGTGCCTCTGGTTCCAGCAATGCTGCAAGCAAATAGCCGTTGTTTTCCGATGTCTTGATGATCAGGCTGCCGACGCTCAAATCAAAGGACTGATCCCGCCATTCCCCCTCAAGCGTGGTTAATTGCCGTCCCTCAAATGAGGACGGCGACGTGGATATCTTGGTCGACCTGAACTCAAGGCCTCGCACAGCTTTCAGTGGCTGGTCGAGTACATCAAACTTGATTCCGTGAAGGTGCAGCTTCGGTGCGATCCAGGCGCTTTGCGCAAGCGGAACGACGTAGGCGTACTCCGGAAGTCTGGCGTGCTTGCTTGCGATTACCTGATCGCGCATTGGAACCGACCAGATCTGGGGCTCGGACTCGTCGTAGCGAGTCACCAGTGTCCCGGATATTTCTGATGGCTTTCGTGTGTACGAGTATCCGCGAAAGTCGATCCTTCGTTCGGATTCATTTGCCTCATAGCTGAGCGGGACT
>JAGRJL010000085.1:3163-6778 GCA_020442775.1 Lysobacterales bacterium
GCGGCAATCAGATTAAATGTTGCCTTTACTCGATGCCGATAGGGTCGCCAGGAATGATTTTCGACCAGCATCGAAAATCGATTCCGCAATGCGACATAGCTCAGCGAGAAGCGTGGCGAACCAGGACCGTCCTTGAATCCCGAGGCGGGGTCGTCCTCAACAACAAATGATGGGTAAAAGGGAATCGGCAGGTGGCTATCGTTGACCAGTCGATCGATTACGGTGTCTCTCAGTGCGCGTCCGGCCACACGCATGAACGGCAAACCGGCGTGGTTGGGTTCAACCATGATCGAGATGTCGTGCTCGAACTGCGCGCCGTCGGTCGCGTGCAGGTCGGCAAAGGCGATTGGGTCCCAGCGGTTGAGCAACTCCAGCATTTGCGCCATTTCCGGGGCATCAACCTTCATGTAGTCGCGGTTGAGGTTGAGGTTCTGTGCGGTCGTCCGCCAGCCCATTTCCTCAGGACCGCGCTGATTGGGTCGGTTCCACCGCCCGAATCGCTCATGGCCATCGACGTTGAACACGGGCACGAAAAGCACGATGAGTTTGTGCAGAGCTCCCCTGGAGACCCTGCCTTCGAGCATCTCGCGCAGCGCCCAGAATCCGGCATCCTTGCCCGAAATCTCGCCTGCGTGAATACCGGCCTGAAACAGGATTACCGGTAATCGCTGCCGTTTCGCCTCGGAAGCGTCCAGTACACCACTGCCGCTGGTAATCAGCAGTTTCATTGGGCGCCCTTCGGGGGTGATGCCAAAGTCTTCACAGCGAACCTTTTTCGGGTACGCAAGCTGGAATCGGCTGCACAGGTCGATGACTTCCTCATATCGACCAGTCCGCTCAAACCCGGATTGCTCTGCAACTGTTTCCAGCCGATCCTCGGCTGCCCGAAGCGCATCCGGAAGCAGCAGGCAGAGCGCGGAAAACAGAAGGCTTGTGGCGGCCGCTAATGTTTTGCGTTGCGTTCCCATAGTTTGCGAGCTCTCCTCAGGGATGGTCGGGACAGTGTTTTGATCCTGCTTGCTTTCCAACGCATAATCGAGCGGGATCGGTCCTCCGGTCGCGTGTGCAATGATGGCAGCGAAGACCGTGCAACACGAAGTCGTGCTCAGATTCTGGTTCGCCGAGGTGGAGCCGGAGCAATGGTGGAAAGCAGATCGACGATTTGACTCCTTGATCCGGGAGCGATTTGCAGGCATCCATGAGAAGGCGCTGCGCTGCGAACTCGCTCACTGGCGGGAAAGCGCGCGCGGGCGACTTGCGGAGATCATTGTTCTTGACCAGTTTTCCCGGAACATTCATCGCGGCCAGGCACAGGCCTTCCTTGCCGATCCGCTAGCGCTGGCCCTGGCGCAGGAGGCGGTTTCCGCCGGCGCCGACAAACTGCTTGAAGCCATCGAGTGCAGTTTTCTCTACATGCCCTTCATGCACAGCGAGTCAATTCAGATCCATCGGCGTGCGGTTGAGTTGTTTACGCGCTTGAATATCGCTTCTGCGCTCGACTTCGAACGCCGACACCAGGCCATTATCGAGCGATTCGGTCGCTATCCCCACCGGAATGCCATTCTCGGACGAGTATCGACCAAGGCCGAGCTCTCGTTTCTTGGCGAGCCGGGATCGTCGTTTTAGCGCAGACTGCTCAGTCCCGGTCGCTTCGACCCTGCGCGCAGGAAGCTTCCCGCGGCCTCATGCGCTGCATCTGACGGTGCTCGTCCGGCGACCGGCACGGATTTGATGGATTGCCGGGTCCGGGCAATACTTCATTTCCGATACCGCAGCCAGTTCAGGTTGATCCCTTGTCAGCTTCCAGGCTACTCCGGCGCGTCGGCCGATTGCTCGCTTCGATGCTGCCGCTCGTTACTGGAGGTTGTGATCGCCAGCCAAGCAGCTTTGCTGATGTGCAAAGCGGGCAAATCGCCATGGCCGATGGCGATCGCCTTGCGATCGAGAGACTCTTGTCCGACGCCAGACTTGATCCAGCCCAGCTGGACATGGTGGGGTCCATCGGCGCCGCCAACTGGCTACAGCTGGATTCGGGGCGGGTGCAATCCCTGCAGCTTTCGGGGCTCAAGCTTGCCGACCTGAGTTCCATAGCGGCGCTGACCAGCCTCCAATCGCTGCGCATCTCCGACGGCCAACTGGATTCGCTCAACGGTCTGCCGCAGTCTTGCGCACTGACTTCGATCCACGTCGAGCGAGCGCAGTTGGCCGATGCGGCGCCGGTGAGCTTCTGCCGGTCGCTACGCCACCTCAGCCTGCCCGGGAATCTTCTCACACAGCTGCCGAAGGTTTCCCAACTCGCCGAACTGCGCCATCTGGATCTAAGCGATAACCTGCTAGATCATATCGAAATCAGTCACTTGCAGAATCTGCAAAGCCTGAATCTGGCCAACAATCGGCTGCTCGATTGCCCGCTGGTGGCGAAGCTGCCGAGCTTGCGCAGGTTGGTCCTGAGCGGAAACCGGATCGTCGATCTGCACGCCCTGCGCGACCTGCCCGAGCTGGAGGATCTGCTCGCAGACAACAACCGGCTGCTGGATGCCTCGGCTCTGGATGACTTCCCCCGGCTCGCAGTGATCAACCTGAATCAGAATCAGCTGGCGCGCTTCCCTGCGCGGGTCAGCTCTCTGGATCCGTTGATGTGGAGCGAGAATCCGGGGTATCTACAGCGGATCGCGGATGACCACGACCAACAACGCGCGCGGCTGACCGCATTCGAACTGGTTCCGGACCTGCCGCAGCCGAATGAGCAGCCTGATGGGTGGAGCAGCGGCAGCTGTCAATGGAGCCGCAACAGGCCAAGCTGTCAGCTCTCATTTGCGAGAGTCAGCGGTGTGCAGCGGATCTATCTCGCCCGCTGGCAGCAGGACCCGCAGACAACTGATCCCAGGCGACGTGGGGTATCCGGGGTGGTGGTTCGACTGCAGGCGGGGCAGGGCACAATTCGCGCCTACCTGCAGCGACAGGCTCGCGCGGTGCGCACAGCGGAGCGCGATCCCGCGCCGGCGGTCGAGGTCGGCTTTCCCTACATTGAGGCCACGCCCAATGATCCCAGGGCACTTGCGGGGCAGTTGCTCAGCGACGGCAGCGGCGTGTGGCTGTTGCTCGAGGCGTCGGATGGTCCGGCAACGGATGTGGATTTGTCGGTGGAGCCCGGCTACGTCCCTTAGTCCCGCGTTTGGCGAAAGGGTGGTTAGCGGACGTAGCTGGCGCCATTGATGTCGATGCAGGCGCCGGTCGCACTGGCACAGGCGCCGCTGGCCAGAAACGCGATCATCGCGCCGATCTCGGCCGGATCGGCCATTCGGCCGATCGGTATTTCATTCTTCGCGGCAGCCAGCCCGGCGGCGTTTTGCGGCGCCATCCGGGTGTCTATCCACCCTGGCGCCAGGGCATAGGCATAGATGCTATCCCTGCCGTAGGCTCGGGCCAGGGTCTTGGTCAGCGCCAGCACCGCCCCCTTGGTAGCTGCGTAAGCCGAATGATCGCCGTCATCACCGCGATAGCCGGCGCGACTGGCGACGTTGATCAGGGCGCCGCCGCCGCGCTGAACGAAGGCGTTGACCGCGGCCCGGCACAGATCCGCAACCGCCAGCAGGTTTACCTGCAGCAGCTCGG
>JAGRJL010000785.1 GCA_020442775.1 Lysobacterales bacterium
CGGGTGTAGATCTTGCTGAGGCGGTTGCCCACGTCAGCCGATCAGACTCGTGCGGCAGCCGGCGTCGCCCAGCGCTGGTACAGATGCGCGGCGCCAAACAGGGCCAGGCCGTAGACCGCCAGCGCCGCCACCGAATTGCGGAAGAAGGGCAGGGCCAGCTCGTAACACAGGAGCAGACCGGCAAAATCGCGGGTATACATGCCAGACGTGGCCCAAACCGCGAAATTGGTGATCAGGAAAAAGCCAATCGCGCTGATCAGGCCGGCGCTGACCACCCGCCGCAGGCGCGCCTGCGGACCCACCCATACGCCGAGGAAAACGCCGCCAAGAAGGCAGCCGTACACCAGCAGCTGCAGATCATGGACGCCGAGCAGCAGATCCGACAGCAGCATCGCGCCCAGGGTAATCGCAATCGCCCACCAGCGATTGAGCAGCATGGCGCCGCCAAACAGGGCCATTGCCTCGATCGGGGTGAAGTTGGGCGGATGCGGCAGCAACCGGGTCAGCGCAGCCAGGACGATCAGGACGGCGCCCAGGGCCAGCGGAAGGTGGGTTTTTCTTGCCTGCAGCATGCGATGCCTCTTGTAAATGCGATGGTCGGACCAGCCAGCCAAAAAGAATAACCGATGCTGTCCGGTGGTGCATGATTCCCTTCGCGGAGTTGCGCCTCTGTTGTTGCTGCTGTCAGGAACGACGAAACCGGCGCCTGGGCGCCGGTTTCGAAGCGGTGAATCGACTGCTCAGCCGATTCGGTTCAGGGCATCTCCGCCTTGAAATAGCTGATCATGTCGAGCACTTCCGGGGTCACCCGGCGGATGCCGTTGACGAAGCTGCTGCCCGCGCTGCAAACCGTGCAGCTCTGGGTGCTGACCACCCCGAACACCACCTTGCCGCTGCCGTTGTAGGCGTCGGTGAACACCGCAGAGCCGGAATGGCCGCGGCTCATGTCGCAGTTGGTGTTGAATCGGGAGGCCCAGCCGTCGGCGCCGGTGGTGTAGAAGGAGCCGATTTCACATGGACTCTGATCCTGATAGGCCCAGCCCTGCAGATTGTTGTTCAGCCGGCACTCCATTGGTGCTTCGACAAAGCTGCAGGCAGGATAGCCGCGGTTGTAGCACTGCCCGCCCAGGTATCCGGGCCCGAAGGGTACCTTGTCGCAATAGTCGCGCAGGGTGCTCTGTGAGTTCGCGGCGTAGCCCAGCCAGCCGGTCTGGTTGCCGGCCGCGGTGCTCAGCACCATCATCCCGTAGTCGTACTTGAAGTCGCCGGTCGAGCGCCAGGCCGCAGGCGTGAAGTACCAACTGCCGTTGTGCGCGCCATAGGGTGCGCTGTTGCCTTCGCGACCCGGTCGGAAGGGCGAGCTGATGGTCCACTGATTGCTGCTGGTGTTGTACAGGCAGTGCGCGGCGGTCAGCACATGGCGTCGTCCGACCAGAGTGCCGGAGCAGCCCCAATCCAGCCCGCCGCCGATCTGGCCCATGGCGCGATAGGGGTAGGTAGTGTTGTTGAAACGACGGGTTCGGGTGTCGGATCCGTTGCTGATCCCCTTGGACTCGTCCTGCGCGTCCATCTGCGCGATCAACTCGTCCTGCTCACTGGCTGGGCCTTCGCTTCCCGCACTGAATCCAGCCTGGGTGGCGAGTTGACGAAGGCCCTTGGCGGTCTCCACCGGCAACTCCACCAGATATTCGTCGCCGGATTCCAGATTGACCGCGACCCACTGGCGCAGATCGCCAGGACGCAGCTTCGCCGCCAGATCGTCAGCATCGACCCGCTTGTCGCTTTCGCTTTCGATCTGGCTGCCGGCGCTCTGGTCAGCCGCCACGAAGGCCTTGCCCAGATACTGCCAGCGGACCTGGATCGAAGCCTTCTGCGGCACGACCTGTTCGCCGAAGGCCTGCTGCAGGTCGAGCGCCCTGTAGCTGACCTCTGGGTCAATCCCGGCAGCGTCCGCGCTCATGCCCAGGGAAAGCCCTGCCAATATGCCAGCCAGTAAATTCAATTGTTTCAGTTTCATTGTTAAACTCCTTTGTGAGAAAAACGGATGGCTTCATGGGTTTCAGCCATCGCTGATCCGGGAGACGGAGCGGAGGCGCGGATGCGACATCGGCCGCACTCGGGAACGCCAAAACTGCCAACTGCTAAGCACTTGCAGGCGCCGGCGGGCTGACTCCGAACATCCGGTCGCGTGAGAGGTTGGCTGGCGTCGGGACAGTGAGAGGGGAAGCGGGCAGCGGGGGTGCGCGGCTTGGGCTCGGCTTCGCCCTGGGGAAAACGAGGATTCCGGTTTGTCCAAACTCAATATCGCAGCCTACGGCGGACAGCTGCTGTATCCGCCTGAGCTGGGCAAGCACGTGGACGCCATCGCCCAGGCCGGCTGGACCAGTCTGATTCTCCGCTCCCTACACGTGGAGGCCTGCGGCACCCTGCGCTACAACCAGGAAATTGTGGTCAGGGAGGAAGCCTATGTGGGCGCACCCACCTGGCCCTGCGAACTGTCACGGATGCTCTCGCAAGCCGCCGGGGAATCGCTGCGCAGCCTGTTGATCTCGGTAGGTGACGAGGGCGGAGAGGACTTCGCCAATGTGGAGTCCGTCTACCGAGCGCAGCGGCGTTCGCTAAGCGGCACCACGCTGCAGCGCAATTTCATCCGACTCCATCGGACCCTGGGCGCGGTGGATCTGATCGAACTGGCCCCCAAAGAGCCGGTCAACATGAGTGCCTTTCTCGCCTTCGCCAGGATGCTGGCCGATATCGGTTACGGCTTGACCCTGTCACCGGGGCATGACGCCAGTTTGAAGTTCTGGACCCGAGTGCTGCAGGAACTGGAATACACCCATCCGGGGCAAGTGCGCTGGTGGAACCTGCCGCGTCATGCCGGTGAACATGGGTTTGCGCCGGCAGACTGGGCCTATGCGATTCGCCAGACCAACCCCGGGCTGGATACTGATGGCTATCTGATGGTCGGTGATCGTCGTGAAATAGAGGGCAGTCCCCAGACTGGCGACTTCCAATCCCCGGCAGCCGAGCAAGAGCTGCAGGCGATGGAGCAGTGGCTGGCCAGCTACGGCGACACCAGCATCGGCGGCAGCGTGCTGTGCAGCCTGGACCGGATTCTTGGCGCGTCAGCGGACAGCAATCCGGCCGATGCCGGCGCGAAGCGCCAGCGCATGGATCGCTATGTGCGCGCCCTGGACCGAGATGCCTAGGGAACCCTGGCATCCCGTCCCGTTGCCCGGTAGAACGGATGGCATTCTCGGGCCACAGTCGTGCCGCACCCACAAAGGATCAGAATGCTTTCTGCTTTCCGTGTGTTGTCAATCGTCGAGGGACTTTCCTTCCTGCTGATCCTCTCGGTCACCATCGGGTGGATCTCCAGGGTTTATGTGTTCCCGCTGGGCATCAGTCATGGACTGCTGTTCGTGCTTTACCTGATCGGCTCCATGATGCTTGCGCATCAGCGGCGTTGGGGCTTGGGGATCTGGCTACCGCTGTTCCTGGCCTCGGTGATTCCCCTTGCCTTCATCGCGGTTGAACTGTTTCTGCGCCGCTCAGCCGGGGAGCATCAGCCCGAACCGCAGTAATTGCCGGACCCGACTCGGGGCAGCTTTGATCCGCGCGGCCGTCAATTGCCCAAGGCGTGGCGCAGCGCCAGACACTCCTGGTCAGCCTGTAGCGCCTCGCGGGTGAAGCGCAGCGTTGTGGCATCCAGACGACTGCCATCGACGCTCAGGAAGGCGGCAATTTCCTCTACGCCTTGGGACTTGCATGTCGGTTGCAGCAGGGTGCGCACATAGCTGGACATGAAATAGGGGTCCCGCTGAGTGCTCAGTTGAGGCAGCGAATCCAGGATCTGCCCCAGATGTCTCAGCTGCAGATCGGTTTGGGCGGCTGGGAACAGCCCGCTCATCAGCGCTCGCTGCCAGGATAGTCCCCGAATCTGGTTCGGGGCAGTCAGCTCCCGCAGCCAGCGGGACTTGGCGTCGGCGTCGGGAATAGCGGCCCGTGCCGTTAGCGCCAGCTTGCGCGCAAAATCGGCATCGTTGCGCGCCAGCTCTGCATCAATCCGCGCGCTGATCTGCGAATCGCCCGCAGCGGCCAACTGCGCAAGCATCTTCCAGCGCAGGTCCTCGGCGATCGCGAGCCCAGGAATCGTC
>JAGRJL010000086.1 GCA_020442775.1 Lysobacterales bacterium
CGGCAGCGCGCCGCGAGTGTCACCTGTGCCTACCGCCGGGACGAAGCGAACATGCCTGGCTCGCGCCGCGAGATCAAGAACAGCAAGGACGAGGGCGTCCAGTTCCTGTTCAATCGACAACCCGTCGCGATACTGGGGCAGCGCCAGGTCGAGGGCGTGTTGATCGCTGAGACCGAACTCGGACCTGCTGACGCCCAGGGGCGTCGAGCGCCGCGAGTAATCGCAGGCAGTGAGTCGGTATTGCCCGCAGACGCGGTCATCCTCGCGTTCGGCTTTCAGCCCGAACCGCCAGCCTGGTTGAGCGCGACCTCAGTCGAATTCGAACCCGGAGGTCGGCTGCGGGTCGCCGCTGAATCAGAACCGTTACCCTTTCAAACACGCGATCCCCGGATTTTCGCCGGCGGCGACATGGTTCGCGGTTCGGACCTGGTGGTCACCGCTGTCTATGAGGGCCGTCAGGCGGCGCAGAGTGTCCTTCGGTTCCTGGGTCTTTAGGGGTTTGCCAGCCAGCCTTCAGGTGGGTAAATCCAGGCTCGGTCCGGCCTCGTTGTTACTTTACGAACCCATTCATCTTGAGCTAACCTCCGCCAGTGTAGTGCCCCGCGTCCAGGAGTGATTCAATGAACAAGTTCACTGCAGCTGCCTTGATGGCGTTGCTCGTATCCAGCGGTGCCGCAGCACAAGACCGCGAAGAGGTGTCAGCTGCGCCCGAAGGGAACGTCGTCAGCCCCAATGCACCAACAATGTTTGTGCCGTCTGGTTCGGTGCTTTATGACAACGGCCCACTGGTCAACAGCCCCGGCACAGGTCTCGGCGGCGCGGACGAGAGTGTGCTGCAGTCGGTCAGTCTGGGCCTGAACATTCTGGGCTTCGGGCACCAGGTGGCGTCCGGCAATCGAGTCGCGGATGACTTCGTCGTTCCGGCCAGTGGTTGGATCGTCGACCGCATCGATTTCTTCGCCTACCAGACCGGTTCACCGACCACCTCGACAATGACTGCGGTGAATTTCCGAATTTGGGATGGACCGCCAGGGATGCCCGGCTCGAACGTGGTGTTTGGTGACACCACCACCAACCGTCTCACCGCGACCGGCTGGATCAACGCCCTCCGCGTGACCGAGACCACCACCGGGACCACCAACAATCGCCCGCTCATGGGTAATACTGCTGGTGGACTGGCGTTGAGCCTGAACGCGGGAACCTACTGGCTTGACTGGCAGACTGACGGCAGCCTGGCTTCGGGCCCGTGGGCGCCGCCGATCACCATCACCGGAACCGCGATTACCGGTAATGGCTTGCAGTCTCTGGATGGCGGCGTGACCTACGCTGCTGCCTTGGACAGTGGGACCAACATGGACCCGCAGGGCTTTCCCTTTGTGATCAGCGGCACGGTGCCCAGCGCCGATGTCTCGGTTACCAAGTCTGCCGCCGCGCCCGCGCCGTTGCTGGTGGGTTCGAGCATCACCTACACCCTGAACGCCAGCAATGCCGGTCCCGGCCAGGCTGATGCGGTGGCGGTGACCGACTCGCTGCCGGACAACGTAACCTACGTCTCCAACACCTGCGGCGCGGCTTTTGCGGCGCCCACCGTGACCTGGAACATCGGAACTCTGGCCGCAGCGGGTAGCGCGACCTGCGATATCGTGGTGACGGTCAACAACTTCGGTCCGATCGACAACACTGCGAACATCACGACCTCCACCACCGATCCGAACCCGGCCAACAACGCTGGCACGGCCAGTCTGGGCGGCGTCCCGTTCCCGGCAGATGTGGGTGTGGCGCTGAGCAGTGATGCCCCGGCTGGTGCAATTGCAGTGGGAACTCAGTTCAACTACACGGTCGATGCGAACAACGCCGGACCGGGCGTGGCTAATGACCTGCTGTTTACCCTGACCCTGTCCGGCAAGACCAGCTTCGTCAGCAGCAGCTGCGGTGCGGTGGCGGCCGGTAACACCGTGACCTGGACGGTCGCAAGCCTGGGTGTCGGCGCGACCACCAGCTGCTCGATCACCGTGGCCGTGGTTGCCCCGGGTGACCTGCTGGCGAGCGTGACCGTTACCACCAGCACCGATGATCCCAACCTGGCCAACAACACCGCCGATTTGGTGGTGGGCTTCGTCGCCACTCAGGTGCCGACACTGGGTCATCTGGCCTTGCTGCTGCTGGCCCTGATAATCGCCGGCGCTTCGGTGGTGGTGATTCGCCGCTAGGCCCTGACCGGCCGCTCGGCTCCGCCGAGCGGATCGGTTTGAAAACTTCAGGCCGCCCCCGGGCGGCCTGACTTTTTGTCAACATCGGCGAAAAAGCGCATTGACAGCCGCGGTCGACTTGGCCAAAATACGCGGCTCGTTTGCGGAGGGATACCCAAGCGGCCAACGGGGGCAGACTGTAAATCTGCTGGCTTACGCCTTCGGTGGTTCGAATCCACCTCCCTCCACCAGCTTTGAACGGGTCGTAACGGCGCGGGAGTAGTTCAACGGTAGAACCTCAGCCTTCCAAGCTGATGGTGCGGGTTCGATTCCCGTCTCCCGCTCCACTCCGCGCTGGTGCAACCAGCTGGCCCTGATCGGTCGGCAGTTCGAAGAAAAGCACAGAGTTTAGTTAGACAAAATCAACAGTTTTGCCCATGTAGCTCAGTCGGTAGAGCACTCCCTTGGTAAGGGAGAGGTCGTCGGTTCGAATCCAATCGTGGGCACCATTTTTTCAACCCTTGATCGCTAATGCGAAACGCGCACGAGGCAGCCCATGTCCAAGAGTAAGTTTGAGCGTAACAAGCCCCACGTAAACGTCGGCACGATTGGTCACGTGGACCATGGCAAGACGACGCTGACTGCGGCGTTGACCAAGATTGGGGCCGAGCGTTTCGGTGGTGAGTTCAGCGCCTACGACCAGATCGACAAGGCGCCGGAAGAGCGCGCGCGTGGTATCACGATCGCGACTGCGCACGTGGAGTACGAGTCCGAGACCCGTCACTACGCGCACGTGGACTGCCC
>JAGRJL010000786.1 GCA_020442775.1 Lysobacterales bacterium
GGCGCCGACCGTGACAGTGCGGTGCGCGCGGCGGTGGCCGAGCGGCTGCGCCCGATCCTGATGAGCACCACCACCACCCTGGTGGGGATGCTGCCGCTGGTGCTGATCCCCGGCCCCGGCTCGGTGATCTACCGCGGGCTTGCGGTGGTCATCGTCGGCGGCATGTCGCTCTCTCTGCTGTTCACCCTGATCCTGCTGCCGGCGCTGCTGCGGATGGCCTCGCTGCCCAAGCCGGCCTGGCTGGATCGATTACTGAGTACCGAACGATGGACCAACGTCGAGAATCAAGCATGAATGCCCGACTGCTGATCTGTGCCGCCGCGCTATGGAGTGCCGCCGCCGCCGCGCAACAGCCTGCCGCGCCGCCAACCCCGGTCAGCGTGCGCAGCGTGATCAAAACCGAGCTGGCGCCGACCAGCTGGGTGCCCGGCAGCGTGCTCGCCGCGGCCGACGCCAGGGTCAGCGCTGAGGTCAGCGGGCGGCTGGTCTGGGTCGCCGAAGTCGGCACTCGGGTGGCGCAAGGCGATTCCCTGGCCCGCGGCGACGATGCCGCACTGAGGATCGAGAAGCAGACCCAGGGTGCGGTGATTGAGCGCCTGCAGGCGCAGCTGAAGTATCGCGAGCAGCAGGTCCAGCGCTACACCCAGCTGGCGGCCAAGAACGTGGCCGCGGGCGACCAGCTGGACAGCGCGAACTCCGAGCTGGCAATGACCCGCGCCGATCTGTCCCAGGCCCGCGCGCGGCTGGCCGAAATCGACCACCGCCTCAATCGCTCCAACGTGCGCGCGCCATTTGACGGGGTGGTGGTGGCACGGCTGGCGCAGCCCGGTGAATACCTCAATCCGGGCACTCCGGTGGTGCGTCTGGTCGACGTGACCCACCGCGAGATCAGCGCCCAGGTGCCGCTGGCGGTGTTCAGCCTGCTCAAGGACGGCGACACCTTGAGCGTCCGTCACGGCGGTCAGACCCTGCGCCTGCCGGTGCGCAGCCGGATCGGCGTCGGCGACCCTACCTCGCGCAGCGCCGAAGTGCGGATGAGCGTGGGCCAGGAAGACTGGGTGGTGGGCAGCGCGGTCGAAGTCGGGGTGCCCGAAGCCGCCAGCAAGCAGGTGCTTGCGGTGCACCGCGACGCCATTTTGCTGCGCTCCGGACAGCGCTTCGTCTACCGGGTCGGTGAGAGCGGCAAGGCCGAACGGGTGGAAATCCGCGAGGGACT
>JAGRJL010000787.1 GCA_020442775.1 Lysobacterales bacterium
TTCTCGACCGTCTTCGGCGCCTTCTGCGGATAGAGTTCGAGAACGATTTCGCCCTGATTGGTTTTCAGGGAAACCTTTGGATTGGCTGCCTCATCCTGGGCCAGGGCAACGACGGAACTGAGCGCCAACAGTAGGCCTACGAGCACACGCATGGTGGTTTCCTTACGTTAGTGGGCGCTGGAGGCGCCGGTGCAGTTGTTCGATTGACCGCCGACTGCGCTTGTCAGCTGGCGAGTCTCGGTGTGGCCACATCATATCAGTTCAATGATTTCGTCCTGCGGTCCGCTGAGGCAGCGCGGCACCTGAGTCAGCCGGGAGATAACTTCGTGATCGCTGCCGTTCAGGCACAGCCGCACCGATAGGGGGCGAGGTCCATAAAGCACCGGTTTGGTCAGCGCAATTCGGGTGTCGGATCCCAGCAGCAGGCTTGCATCATCCTGCCCAGACTTCAGTTTTGCGCCCAGCAAGCCCTGATAGAAGCCGGCGCTGGCGGCCAGGCTGGAAAATCCAACGGTCACCCCTGACAAGGAACCGGAGCCGTCGCCCAGGTGCAGACGGTGTCCGGCGGGATCTGTCAGGATTGCCTGGCGAGCGCCTGGGTAGCCGCCAATGATCAGGCTGTCCCAACCCTCCTCACGCTTATCGGGTGCCTCGCCCTGATCGGAAATCAGGCGAATGGCAGCGGCGCCGCATCCGGGCTGCAGCGCCACCCAGGGACTGTCGCCCAACCGGGCCTGCCCCAGCTTAAGCGCCAGTGCAGCCGGAAGCAGACCTCTACCGATCTCGCTAGCGCCCAGTTGGTCGCAGTAGAAGCGGGCAACGACAGTCAGGTCAGTGACCAGCAGGGTGACCAGGTCGATTCGAAACGGGGCCATCAGTGTTGTGCGGATGCGCACCGCGAGTGCGCGGTCGGTGTAAGGTATAACGAACCTTGTCTGGTGGAGGAATCATGCGCACCAAGTTTTCGACGCTACTGATCCTGGGATTGATTGCGGCAGGCAATGCCTACGCCCTGGAGCGCACCGCGGCTCCCGAGGGCGCGTCGCTGTACTTTATTGATTTGAAAGACAATCAGACCGTAGAGCAGGAGTTGGTGGTGCGCTTTGGGCTCCGCGGGATGGGCGTGGCTCC
>JAGRJL010000788.1 GCA_020442775.1 Lysobacterales bacterium
CTGAAGCTGGGCAAGCTGTCTGCCTACATCCGTCAGGTGCTCAACGCGCCGATGGTGCTGGGTCTGATCGAAGTGGAAAACCAGACCGCGCTGGATGCACTGATCGCGCGAATCAATGCCGACGACCCCACCATCAGCTATAGCGGAGTGATCCTCGACGGCAACGACCCCCGCGGCATTGACAATGCCTTCCTCACCCGCGGGGTCGCTGTCAATTCGGTGACTCAGTTACGTCTGATGCAAATGACCAATGAGTGCAGCAGCACGCCGCCCTGCACCTTGCATGATCGCCCCTCGCTGCTTCTGGAAGGCAGCTTCACCAGAGCCAACGGCCAGCCTCAGGATTTTGCGGTGATGCTCAGTCATCTGCGCTCACTGAGCGGGATCGACAACCAGGGCAATCTGAGTAACGCCCTGCGGGTGCGGCGCAAGCGACTGGAGCAGGCGGTTGCGGTGGCCGAGGAGAGCCAGGCCTACCAGAGCGCCAATCCGACCGTGCCCTTCGTGTCGATGGGTGACTTCAACGCCTTCGAATTCACCGATGGCTACAGCGACGTGATGGGTATCGTTCGCGGCGACGCCAACGTCGCCGACGACGGCCTCCCGCGCAACACCATGTTCGAGATTCAGGATATCTACCCGGCGATCAGCGGCAATATCGTGGACCCGCCGCTGAGCGAAGCGATGTTTGCACTTCCCGTGGACGATCAGTACAGCTTCCTGTTTGGCTGCAGCTTCTCCGCCGGCTGCTTTGCCCAGGCCCTCGATCACACCCTGCTTGGCACTGCTGCGCAGGCGGTGTACGCCGATTTCGGCTTCGGCCGCGGCAACGCCGATGCGCGAGGCAGCGATGGTGCGATCGCCGGATCGCCGCTGCGCAGCTCCGATCACGATGGTTCGGTGCTGATCCTGAATCTGGGAGATGAACTGTTGATCGATGACTTTGAGTCGCCCTAGGAGTCTGCGCGGTAGAACGAAGCGCGGTGCCAGTTTGTTCGGCATTGGGTTTTTGCTTGGCTCACACACTGAGAAGGCCTCGATGGGAGCCCGTGAGGGGTAAGCGCGGGTTAGTCGGGCGAGCATGGCGCTGATTCGGGGCTTCTACATCGATCATCGGTGCCTTTTTCTTTTTGATTTCAGGCCATGGCAGCCATTCTTCGCAAATTGATAGCCAGACAGACCAAGTTCCATTCGGCTTTGACCTTCTCCAGCCCGCGCAGGCTGAACTGACGGAAGCCCAGGACCGACTTGATCCAGCCGTTGGGCGGTTCGACGATCGCCTTGCGTCGTCGATAGTGCCTTTGGCCCTCATCAGAGGTCATTCGCTCTGCCATTTGCGCCGTGTGCGGGTACTTCTTACTGTCGATTTTGACCTGGCGGCGGCCCTCTCGTCCGATCGACACCAGCACCTGGCAAGGTAGCTTTGCGAGTGCTTCAAACACGGCTTCGCTGCGATACCCCGTATCGGCGACGATACGCTCGGGCAGCTGACCGAGATTGTTCACAACCGCCTCGGTCATTGGCGCCAGCTGTGCATTGTCGGCAGCGCAGTTGGTCAGTCCCGTCGCCACAATGATCTGGTGGGCGTCGTCGACGGCGGTCTGCGCGTTGTAGCAATGATCAAAACCACCATTGGTTTGCTTCATGATCCGGCTGTGTGGATCGGTGAAGCTGGTCTGGTCGGTGTCCTCGGGCACACCGAAGTCGCGCTTGTAGGGCCGACCCCGCTTGCGTTTGCCGTCGCCATCGCGGGGACTGCGTTGGTCGTCCTCGCTGCGGCCGCGCGCGGTGTCGTCAGCGCGCTGCTGCGCCTCCAAACGCGCTTTGGCTGGGGGTGTCAGATTTTTTGTGTGCG
>JAGRJL010000789.1 GCA_020442775.1 Lysobacterales bacterium
GTTCATCACTGATTCTCTGTCACTCCTGCCCGGCATTTGGCGTCTGGTCGCCTTGCGCTGGCGACGCCTCCGCGCGATTGCCCAGACTCGGAGGCCTCATCGGTAGTTCAGGTCCGGAGGCCGCTCATGCACCCCAGCACCACTTTCGAGTCCGGGTTGATCCCCGACTTTCAGCGCGCACGGCCGCGATCACGCAGCCGCCGCGCAAGTCAGGCCCTGCGTCTGGGCGCAGTCAGCTGGTTCGTCACCGCAGCTATCGGCCAGCTGCTGTTCGTCGCCTACATCATCGGCTTCTATGGTCGCGCTGCCCTGGGCGGCGACATGAGTGCCTGGAATCAGGTGCTGGCGCACGGCTGGGAGCCGGGCAACACCTTCGGCAACACGGTGCTGTCGCTGCATCTGATCTTCACCGTGCTGATCATCGTCGGCGGCGTTGTGCAGCTGATTCCGGCAATCCGCCAGCGCTGGCCGCGATTCCATCGCTACAGCGGGCGCTTCTACATACTCTCGGCGGTGATCATGAGCGTGGGCGGGCTGATCATGGTTTGGACCCGCAACACGGTTGGCGATCTCAGCCAGCACATTGCGATCAGCATCAATGCCTTGCTGATCCTGTGCTGCGCCTGGATGACTCTGCGGCTGGCGATTCGGCGACAGCTGGACCGTCATCGGCGCTGGGCGATCCGCCTGTTCCTGGTGGTCAGCGGCGTCTGGTTCTTGCGCGTGGGACTGATGTTCTGGATCGCTGCCAATCAGGGTCCGGTCGGCTTTGACCCGAAGAGTTTCACCGGTCCCTTCCTGAGCCTGATCTCCTTCGGCCAGTATCTGATCCCGCTGGCGGTGGCAGAGATCTATTTTCGCGCGCAGCGCAGCCAGCGGCCTGCGCAGCAGTGGCTGGCGAGCGGTGTGTTGGCGCTGAGCACGCTGATCACCGGCGCCGGGATCGCCGCTGCGGGTCTGATGATGTGGTTGCCGAGGCTTTGATCGCCCCGGCGGACCTCACTGTCCCGTCGGCATCTGGCAGTCTGGAAGCAGGATGCGGGCAAGATGCCCGCGGTCCAGAGCGCGGCGATCCTACCAATCGCGCCCGGTGCTACCTCGCTTGGGGCATGATTGGCTGATGTCGACGCTTGCCCCCAATCAACCTCGCGGTCTGGCCAGGATCTATGCCTGGCCACGACTGCGGGTGGCTCTGATCGTCACCCTGATCTTCACCCTGCTGCTCTCGCCCACCTGGAAAGTGTCGCACTGGGTGCTGATCGGGCGGTTGCTGTTCATTACCACTTCGGCCCTGCTGGTCTTCGGGGTGATCGAGCGCTGGCCGCAGCGACTGCCTGGCTGGGTTGCGCGCTGGGTGCTGCAGATCGTCTGCGTGGAGCTGTGGATTCCGGTGGCGGTGTTTATCGCCTACCGCGCCACCACCGGTCATCTGGAGGTCCCCTTCTGGCGCGATCCCGATCACCTGGAGGGCTTTGCTTTTTTCCTCTTTGTCGGG
>JAGRJL010000087.1 GCA_020442775.1 Lysobacterales bacterium
TAGGCGATGCGGCTGCCGTCCAGATCCGGCGAACCATTGCCGTCCAGATCCATGGTCGGGATGGTCAGGGTCAGGATCGACAGATCCGCTTCGGCCTGACGGGTGTTGTCGCGCGAAGTCAGGATGCTGGCCAGATTGATCTGATGCGTACCAGAAGCGTCGCGCAGCCCGTCCGGCCCCGGGGCGCCGGTGGCGTTGTTCACCAGATCGACGTCGAAGGTGCGCTCGCGAGCGATCGGCGCAAACGGCGTGTTCTCGATGTAGAACGGCGCGCACGCGTCGGCGGGATTATCCGGCACCGCGCCGTGCAGCGGGTGGTCCATGGCGACAACGACGTAGCCCTGCGAAGCCATGGTGGCGGAAATCGCCAGCGCGTCGCAACGGTTGCGGGTGATACCGTGTCCGAAGATCACCACCGGCCAGCCGGCTTCAGGCTTGGATCGGCCCGAGTTGGCGTTCGGCACGGTGATCAATAGCGGGACATTCTCGGTGCCGGTCGCGGCCGGAATGGGATTGGCGAAGGTCACATTGGTGGAGGTGGGATCCAAACCCAGCGCGTTGAATGGCGGCACGTAGGCACCCGGATTCGCCTTCCAGAAGGTCGACAGGATCACCGCCTGCTCCGCCGTGCTGCTGCCGGTTGGTGCCTGCAGGTAGTACGGCAGACCGATAACGCCGATGTAGATGTCGGCAATCGGCGGCAGACCAGCGACCGAGATATTCAGCGGGGTCTGGGCAATGGTCGCCTGGCTGGGCTGTGCCACCGAACGCAAGGCGCGCAGAGGAATGGTGGCACCCTGAGTGGTCGCCGCCCAGGACAGGGCAATGCTTGCACGGCTGACGCCTGCGGAGGCCGCAGCGGCTTCCTGGGCATTGGTCAATTGACGCAGCGGCTCCAGCGCCTGGGCGCTGGAAGTCGGAAGCAGCGGATCGGTGCTGTTTCCAGCCGCATCAATCAACGGGGAGGTGCGCTGCGCGATGAAGTAGGTAGTGTCCGGCGTGATGTCGTTGCCGGCGGTGTCGGTGATGGTGTTGGTCAGCACCGCCATATAGGTCGTCAGTTCTTTCAGTGCGACCGTTGGCACGATGACCAGCGTCCGGTTGGTCGGGTCAACGCTGGAAAGCACGGCGACAAACTCGACGTTGCCCACCAGTTCGCGCACCACTCCGGTGACTGCACCCGCATTACTGCGGGTTACTTCGAACATCCGCACGTTGTCGCCGGCGCGAATCGAACTTGGCGCGATCGCGGCAGTGAAGCTGGCACTCCACGGCGTGATCAGGCCCCATCCATCGAGGGCGCTCAGCGCGACGAAGGGGTCGCCGAAATTGTTGGGGTTGGCCACCGGCGGGTTCAGGGTCAAATCCCGACTGCCGCTCAACAAAAGGTTATTCGGCAAAGGAAGCACGCCAGTGGCGGGGTCAAAGCGCGCAGTCACGATCGCGTTAACCGGCGTTCCGTTGGAATTGTTCACGGGAGGTGCGTCCACTGCCCGTGGACTGTTTGATCCGCTACTGCATGCGCCCAGCACGAAGGCTGACAGCAGAAGCAGAAGAAGCTGCCGGGTGTGCATCCTTGTTGATCCTTTTGTAAGCGGTGGGCGGACTTTCTCGTCCACATAATAGGTAGAGCAGTCAACCGATTGCAACACGCTTTTTTAACTTTCAGCCCGTGTGATCAAAGATTTACGCTGCAGTGCAGCATGAAACCCGACTCCTTTTCACGGCCGTTTCACCAACGACAAAAGGATGCCAATTTCGATCGCGTCGGAATGAGAGCCGGCATACGCGCGCGTACGGAGACGTTAAGAATAGCAAAATGCGCCAGCGTATGGAGCATGCTGCTCGGGGAGAATGTGAACTCTCGCTGAGTGCAACAGCCGTCCGCCAATGGGTCGGTTGGTCGCGCGATCCTGTTGCCGCTTCGGATTAGGGGAAGGTTCTTCTTGCAGCAACCGGTCTGGGGTCAGCCGGAATGCACTGCCGCCATCGATCTTTGGCGCAGGCAGAAATGAAAAAGCCTCCCTGGCGTTGGTGCGGCCAGGGAGGCTTTCAAGCAGAGGCAAAAATCAGGACGCTTTGGCCCAGGCCAATGCCGTGTCCAGCATCCGGTTGGAAAAGCCCCATTCGTTGTCGTACCAACTGCACACCTTCACCAGCCGGCCCTGCATGACCTTGGTCAGGCTGCTGTCGTAGATGGAGCTTTCCGGGCGGTGATTGAAGTCCACGGAGACCAGCGGCCGGTCGTTCACCGCCAGGATCCCCCTCAGCGGGCCGTTGGCAGCCGCACTGATCACGGCGTTGATCTCTTCAACGCTGGTATCGCGTGAAGCAACCCAGCTCAGATCGACAACCGATACATTGATCGTGGGCACCCGCATGGCGAATCCATCCAGCTTGCCGTTGAGCTTGGGCAGCACCAGCCCGACCGCTGCGGCGGCACCGGTCTTGGTCGGTATCTGGCTCATGGTCGCCGAGCGAGCACGGCGCAAGTCCGAATGGTAGACGTCGGTGAGCACCTGATCGTTGGTGTAGGCATGGATAGTGGTCATCAGCCCATGCTCCAGCCCGATCGCCTCGTCCAGCACCTTGGCCAGCGGGGCCAGGCAGTTGGTGGTGCAGGATGCGTTGGATACGACCTGGTGGTCGCTGCGCAGGGTGTCGTGATTGACCCCGTAGACCACGGTGGCGTCGACATCCTTACCACCCGGCGCAGAGATCAGCACCTTGCTGGCACCGCCTTCCAGGTGCGCGCTGGCCTTGGCCTTGGAGGTGAAGAAGCCGGTGGATTCAAACACCATGTCCACACCCAGGTCGCTCCAGGGCAACTTGGCCGGGTCCCTTTCAGCCAAAACGCGAATGCGATCGTCGCCGATCTTCAGATAGTCGCCGTCGACACTCACCGGCATCCCGAAACGACCGTGGGCGGTGTCGTACTGGGTCAGGTGAGCATTGGTGTTGGCATCACCCAGGTCATTGAGCGCGACAATCTCGATCTCGCCGCGCCGATCACCCTCGTAAAGCGCGCGAAGAATATTGCGGCCGATGCGGCCATATCCGTTGATTCCGACACGTAAAGCCATCGACTTTGACTCCAGACTGATGAACGACATTGCCGAACTGGGCGCTGGCGGATCGCGCCTGCGCTCAGTTCAAGATTGAACGACATGTCTTCAGGACCGCCTCGACGGTGAACCCGAAGTACTCATTGAGATCGGCGGCAGGTGCCGAGGCGCCGAAGCGATCGATTCCAACGACTGCGCCATCCAGGCCCACATATTTGCGCCAGAAGTCACTGATCCCTGCCTCGATGGCGACTCGCGCGCGGCATCGATCTGGCAGGACTCGCTCTCGATAGGCGCGGTCCTGGGCGTCGAACAGGTTGGTGGAAGGCATGGAGACCACCCGCACCCGGCGGCCCTCGTCAGCGAGCGCTTTTGCCGCAGCCATGGCCAGTGCAACTTCGGACCCTGTTGCGATCAGAATCAGGTCGGGGTGTTCGCCCTGCTCGGCTTGCAGGACATAGCCGCCCCGACCAATCTCGGACACGGTCGCCGCATCTCGAGGCTGTGCCGGCAGATTCTGACGGCTCAGCGCCAACAACGTGGGTCCGCTTCGATTCTCCACCGCGTGCAGCCACGCGACCGCGGTCTCGGTGGCGTCGCAAGGCCTCCAGAGTTGAGTGTTGGGGATTTGGCGCAGGCTGGCAAGGTGCTCGATTGGCTGGTGGGTGGGCCCATCTTCGCCCAGGCCAATGGAGTCATGGGTCAGCACATGAATCACCGGAGCCGGGATCAGCGCGCTCATCCGGATGGCATTTCTGGCGTAATCGGAAAACACCAGGAAGGTTGCTGCGAACGGTATGTAGCCGCCGTAGGCGGCGAGGCCGTTACAAATGGCGCTCATTCCGAACTCGCGAACGCCGAAGTAGAGGTAATTTCCATCTCCCTGTTCGGCGCTGATCGGCTGGCTGCCCTTGACCAGGGTGAGATTTGAACCGGCCAGGTCGGCCGAGCCTCCGACCAACTCCGGTAGCTGATCGACCAGACGCTCCAAAACCTTCTGCGACGCCTTGCGGCTGGCCAGTGATCCCGATTCCGCGGCGAGGCTGTCGATAATCGCCGCGCGCTGTTGATCCCAATCCGCCGGCATTCGGGCGGACATGCGCCGCTCCAGTTCCGCTGCAGCCGCGGGGTGTGCGGACTTGTAGGAATCAAAAACTTGCTGCCAGGCTGATTGAACTTGCGCGCCCTGTTCGCGCGCGTTCCATCCCGCCGCGATCTCGTCGGGGATCACAAATGGCGGGTGGGGCCAGTTCAGCTGGGCGCGTGCGGCCTGGACCTCGGCGGCGCCGAGCGGCGCTCCGTGGCAGGATTCCTGACCCTGCTTGCCCGGCGAACCAAATCCAATAATGGTCTTGCAGCAAATCAGCGTCGGACCACTGGCATTCTCCCTCGCCGCCGCAATCGCTTGTCGAATCTGGCCAGACTGGTGCCCGTCAACGTCGCGAATTACATTCCAGCCGTAGGCTTCGAAGCGTTTCGGGGTGTCATCGGTGAACCAGCCATCAACTTCGCCGTCGATAGAAATGTTGTTGTCGTCGTAGATCACAATCAGCTTGCTCAGTCCTAGCGTTCCCGCCAGTGAAGCAGCTTCGTGCGAGATCCCCTCCATCAGGCAACCGTCACCGACGAACACATAGGTGTAGTGATCAAATAGCGTGAACCCATCCCGGTTGTAGCGCGCTGCCAGATTCTTCTCGGCGATGGCCATCCCCACCGCGTTGGCCAGCCCCTGGCCCAGTGGGCCGGTGGTGGTTTCCACCCCGGGCGTTTCCGCCGCTTCGGGATGGCCGGCGGTACGCGAGTGAAGCTGACGAAATCGCTTCAGTTCCTCCATCGGCAGGTCGTAGCCGCTCAGATGCAGCAGCGCGTACTGCAGCATAGAGCCGTGCCCGTTGCTCAAAATGAAGCGGTCGCGGTTCCACCACTTGGGGTCGGCCGGATTGTGTTTGAGGAAGTCGTTCCACAGCACCTCGGCAATATCAGCCATGCCCATGGGCATCCCGGGGTGCCCGGAGTTGGCGGCCTGAACGGCGTCCATGGCCAGTGCGCGAATGGCGTTGGCGAGGTCACTGCGACTTGCCATGGTGTCTCCTGCTCCTGCTTGTGCGTCTGTTTCGAATGATCGCGGTCGGTACCGCGATCACTCGAGG
>JAGRJL010000088.1 GCA_020442775.1 Lysobacterales bacterium
AGTAGTTCAGGTAGGCGTTTTCCGCATAGTCTCGAAGCGGAATGCGCTCAAGGCCGCTTGAAAACTCGCTGGGTTCGTTGGGGTCAGTCATAGGCTCGAGTTGAATTGATCAGGAATGCGCGATTGATGAGGGCGAGTCAGGTCTGCGGTTCGCCGGGTTCAGGATTCTTTGGCGTCGCTCGGTGGGACGAAGCCCGCCGGTTTCTCCGCGCCTTCGCCAAACAGGAACTTTTCCATTTCGCTGGCGAGAAACTTGCGAGTCGCCGGGTCCAGCGGTGACAGGCGGTTCTCATTGATCAGCATGGTCTGATGCTCCAGCCAGGCCTGCCAGGCCGACGCGCTGATCTGTTCAAAGATGCGCTGTCCCAGCGGCCCAGGATAGGGCGGTCGGGGCAATCCCTCAGCCTCTTTCTGCAATCGCGCGCAGTGCACTTGACGGCTCATCGTGGAATCCTCTGTGAAGCTGTGTTTGGATAGGGTGCGAAGCTGAAAACCCGATATCGTCCCACAGATCCGAGCCAGGGTGCGGAATCGATGACTAGACCTTATGCAAATGGAAAGGATTGCTGCGCGTTTCCTCACGCGGCATCTGCAATGCTGGGAGCATCGTATATCTACGCCCGGCGCCAGCAACCGGTGAGGCCACAATGCGTGCCGCTACGCTGATTCAATTGCTGTGCCTGCGATGTCTGCTGGGGATGTCGCTGGGTCTGTTCGGATCGGCTTCGATCCAGGCTGCCGGCTTTCGCATCACCGACCAGAGCGGCTCGCCGGTCAACGGCGCGGTGGTGAGTTTTGAGCCGCTGGACCAGACGCCTCCAGCCACCGTCCCGCAGCTCATCAACGTTGGTCAGGAAGGCCTTCGATTCGCGCCCCATGTGAGCGTGATCCGCACCGGCGATCAGGTCAACTTTCCGAACCGGGATCCGGTGCGCCACCACATCTACTCGTTCTCGGAAGCCAGACCGCTGGAGATCAAGCTCTACAGCGGATTGCCAGCGGCGCCACTGGATTTTCCCAGGCCTGGCGTGGTGGTGCTTGGGTGCAATATCCACGACTGGATGCTGGGCTTTATCGTGGTGCTGGACACGCCCTGGTGGCAGATTTCTGATCAGCAGGGTCGTACCACCGACCCCGAGATTCCCGCCGGTCGCTATCGGGTGCGGGTATGGCACTCACAGCTGCCCACGCCAGCGCAAAGCTGGGAGCAGGAACTGGTTTTCCCGCTGGAGCAGGAGCAATCGGCTCAGCTGGTGCTGGGGGATGCGCCTGATCTCACTCCGCCGGACCTGGGACTGGGGAGCCGGTGAGCGAGCCGCGGACAACGCCATTGGCAGCGCCAGAGCAGCGCGGTGCAATGAGTTTTCGTGGACGTATGGCGATCGCGCTGGTGGCGCTGGTGCTGATTGGGCAGGCGATCAGCTGGTTGGCGGTCAACCGCGCGCTGGATGCAGGGGCCTGGCGCGAGGCCGATGAGCGACTCGGGGCCGGCCGCCAGGTGGTTACCGAGATGCTCAGCGTGAGGGCCCAGCAACTGGAGCAGAGCGCGCTGCTGCTGGCGTCGGACTTCGGCTTCAAGGGCGCGGTCGCCACGGGCGATGAGGCCACCATCCGCAGCATGGCGATCAATCACGGCGCGCGCATCGGCAGCGATCGCTTCTGGATTCTTGATCTGGCTGGCGAGGTGGTATTTGGTCTGAATGAGCGCGCGGGAGCCGACAGCGGCGAGTTCGTGAGCCTGGTCAAGGGCGCAAGCACCCGGGGCGCCAGCGCCCATTTCGCCACTGTGGACGGAACCCCGCAGCAAATCGTGCTGGTGCCGGTGATGGCTCCGCAACTGGTGGGCTGGGCGGTCTTGGGATTCGCCATGGATCAGGTGCTGACCACGCAACTGAGTGAACTTACCGGTCTGGACGTCTCGATAGTGTCAGCCGAAGGGGGCAAAACAGGTCGCTCGGGCAGTTCCAGCCTGCCGGATCTGTGCTTTACCGAGCTGCAGCAGCAGGGAGTGCCCGCCCCGGGCGCCGGGGTCGTTCGTCTGAGTCTGGCCGGCCATCAGTTTCTGACCCTACGGGAGGATTTTGATCCCATCGTGTTGCTGCTGCACCTCGATCGCGACGGAGTGCTGGAAAACGTCTACCGACTGCGCGCCGAATTGGCGGTGATTCTCGCGCTGACTCTGGCCGGGTCGCTGCTGGTGGCATTGGTCATGGCACGAACCGTCACCCAGCCCTTGCAGCAACTGGTGAGTGCTGCGCGCAGGATTGGTCGTGGCGACT
>JAGRJL010000790.1:0-310 GCA_020442775.1 Lysobacterales bacterium
GTCGAAATCAGTTTCGACGGGGCGCCGGCGACCACCTACCGCGCGGCTGCCCCGTTCGAAATCGACGGCAAGGCCATATCCATCCATGACTTCGACCGTTTCCTCAACAACACCCGGGCAGCCAGCCGGGTCAGAATCCAGGCCCAGCTCTACGGTCAGGGGCAGCAAAGCTTCGAATTCGATGTGCGAGGGCTGGAGTGGCCCTAGTCACCGGAGCGGATTTCTACCGGGGTGTTAATAAGAACGTGGTGATGGTGACGGATTGATGCTACCCATGTGACGTCTTGCCGGATGGGCGGACAGGTAGCCA
>JAGRJL010000790.1:429-1550 GCA_020442775.1 Lysobacterales bacterium
ACACACTGAGCGCGCGGGTAGACGCGCTCAATGCGGGGCTAGGCGACGGTTGCCGTCACAGGAAGAGTGGGCTACCGGCTGCCCTTGAAGATCGACTAGGAGAAGTCCACCGTCTTCTCAAAGGTACGGATGTCGTGCCGGGCCATCGCCAGATTGGCCTTCCCGCGGTCCAAAACGACATACAAGAACAGCTGCTGGTTCGTCTCCAGGGGGCGAATGACATGGTACTGCTTGGTGAGACTGATCAGGATGTCTTCCACTGTGTCATTGAGCTTCAGAGCATTTGCAACCTTCCGTTTTGCGCGAACCACTTCAGTGTTGCCCGCTGCAGCCACTTCGAGATTCATAGTCCCGTCACCCGCGAGCATCATGCCGCTGTCACTGTCTACCAGTGCCGAAGCAACATAGCCATCGAGGTTCTTCAGCGTATCGAGCGATATCTTTGCCATGGCGTTCTCCTTCGTTTCTGTGGCCAATGACCTGCACTCCGACGCCACATTCACTCGGGGAGAAATCGGCGCCTGCCTGGACTTATAGCAAAGCTCACTCAAAAATTTCACGCCGTCTTCACGCCAGCTGTGTCGGACGACTGGTCGAATACCAAAGCTGGGGTCAAATCGTGCGCTATCGATCGATTGCCTTCGTCAGTAACTAGCGGATATTTCGTGGTTTTTTGACAGATCGACGAAACTCTCATACGCGAGGAATTTTTACAAATATTTTTTCACACGTTCTTCATGTTTTCGAGCAAATGCGCTTCGTGGCGGGAGAAGCTTTCGATGCTCGGGCCGATCGAGCGGCGGGATTTCTTCGGGTATCGACCCCGTGTTGGTGGTTTCGGACCACGAGATCATTGCTGGAATCGAAAGCGACGTTGCACCGCTGCAGGCAGTCGTCCGGATCCACAATGGCAGGGTGGCGCTGGGGTTCCGCGTCTTCAATCACAACAGCGAAACATTACTGACGATCGGCAGGGAACCGTCGGATGACTTCCGATCTCTACAAGTTCCAATCTTGTTTCACATTCGCGCGCAGGACTGTCCGCTTGCACCTGAGTAGGCTCTGTCTCAAGGAGACTCGCTCATGCCAGCAGCCAGTGCGCAGAGAATCTTGACCATGTT
>JAGRJL010000791.1 GCA_020442775.1 Lysobacterales bacterium
GGCGACTCGGAGTGCGCGGCAGATGCTGGAGCTGTTGCGTGAGGGCGATGAGCGTCCCGACACCTTAGCCGCGGCGATTCAGTCTTTTGTCGGCTTGCTGGACGGCAGCGAGCAATTGGAATCCCACGTCTATCACGCGAAGGCAACGGCCGACGAGTTGTGTGCGGCATTAGCCGGCAAGACGGATATCGACTGGAGCTTGCTGCGGCGTTTATCCAACCCAAAGAACATCAGCACCGGGGAATCGCCCGATTTCAACCTGGAAGGGATTACCGTATGGCGTGAAGCCCACGAGGCTTGGCGTCCAGTTCGCTTTCTGATCGTGCTCTGTCTTGCATCAGGACATTACCCGGTAGCCAGTGCAGATTCCGCGGTGTTTGTCTCCGATGACTTGCTTGCTCTTCGGGAAAACTTGGGGTTATCACTTGCAACGCCTGCAGACCAGATGCGAGACAGAAGGGCGCGATTTAAGCGCCAGTTGGCAGCTGTTGCCGATTTTGTTTGCTTTATGATTCCTCGCAGAGATTCCAGTGGCACATCACAGTCACCTTCAGAGTCTCTGGTATTCATGAGCCAGCTATATAGCGGTATCAATGATGCGGCATCTCTGATCCTTGAGATGGATGTCGCGTCGGACCGTGATCGCATTCGAATCCTGCCGCACGCAGAACCGGAGCCGCCCTGTTTGCCACGAGCAATTGTCGCCGAGGATATCCAGTTCGGGTTTGATTTGCTCGCACTGCGCACCGATGCAGAGGGAAATCTGCGGCCAGAGTCGCCCAGTAGCTTGGAGACCTTGATGGTTTCGCGGCTGGCCTGGCTACTGCGCCGAATCAATGCGGAACCCTTGGGCTGGGAGCCTGAGCGCCCCAATGTCATGTTATTGGGCACATTGACCCACCAGGTTTTTGAGGAGCTTTTTCAGGTGTCTCTCCCGATACCTGATCCGCAGACTATTGGCTCACAGATTGAGCCGCTTCTCGATTCATCCATCAGGACCCATGCGCCATTCCTCCGCGCCGCGCAATGGCAGGTCGAGCGGAAGCATTTGGCATCCAGCATTCACAAGGCAGCCTTAGCGTGGCGTGAGGTGTTGGTGACCTTGAAGGCAGACATTCTCGGTACTGAGGAGTGGATTGAAGGGACGCTCGATGGCCTCCCAATTCATGGTCAGGCGGATATTTTGCTCGGGCTGC
>JAGRJL010000792.1 GCA_020442775.1 Lysobacterales bacterium
CGGTGGCACCATCGGTAACGACACCACCTTTGGTAGCTGTGAGATCACCGGCGCCAACGCCGGCAACTTCAGCATCGCCAATGCCCCGATCGCCTTCGGCTTCAGCGGTGGATTGGTCGGCGGTAGCCAGATCAGCCTGGCCTGCAGCAACAGCAGCCCAGCGCCGGTTCAGGCTACCCTGTCCTGTAGTCAGGTCTGCGCCGCGAACAGCACGCCGCGCACCTGGACTCTGGAGTGCCCCGCCGACGGCGCCCCGCCGCCGACCGCCGAGGTGCTTCCGGTACCGATCGCCAGTGATTTTTCGCGCATCCTGCTCGCGGCCATGCTGGTCCTGATCGGCATGGCTGCGGTCACCACCGCTGGTCGCAACTGATCGCACTACGCGGCGGACAGAGCGTGGTCTGCGTTGATCCGTGGTCTGAGCGAATGGCAGACCGTTACCATGGAAACCGTTTTTGGCAACAACTGGCGTTCCGGTGACGAGACTAGTGCGAGTAATACCCTGGGCTGCAGCCTGCGCCTTCGCGGCTGCATTTCCGGTCGCGGCGAAAGGCATCGTGGTCAACCAAACCGACTCCGCCCCGCTGTTCGATGGCCGTTGCGGCGACGATGAATGGAAAACATCGACGAAGATCGAATTGCCTGCGCAGATCTCCCTGCGGCTGATGCACGATGCGCAGTCGCTGTTTGTGTGCGCCAAGGGCAAGGATGACGACTACACGGTCATCGACCTGTACATCGAGGATAGGGCGACCGGTTACCTGCACAATCTGCATGCCTCCGCCCAACTCGGCGAGCGCGTTTATCGGAACGGCGAATGGAGTGAATCCGAATTCTGGAATCACCAGCACTGGAGCGCCTTCTGGGTCCCCTACGCCGGCGCAGACGAGACCGAGGACGGCCCCCGCACCAAATTTCTCAAGGGTTCGCATCGGGAGCTCCAGGTTCTACGCAGGAAGTTCCCGGGCCAGTCGTGGAAGCTCATGATCGGCGTCAGCGCGGTCAATCACGATGGCAGCTATGGAGCGGAGTTCGTGTATCCGGAAAACGCCAGCGACAGCGATTCGTCGTCCTGGACAGAGCTTTCCTTTGCCGGCGACCACAGGCGCTGAGCCGGTCGCCAAGCGCGGCGGGGACGCGGGCATCCAATTCGAATTGCCCGCTTCTGACGGTCTCGCCGCCTGGCCGCCAGACTCGGGTAATGCTGCGCTGATGACCCGCTCCACACTCATGGCGATGTTTGGCTACGGCGCGCTGGCGGCGGTATTGCTGGCTTGCCTGTATCTGATCAGCCTGTTCGCTGCGGTGGTGGCCAGGATCAAAAAGGACGGCGAAAGCTTAGCTCGCACCAGGATCCTGCGCCCGCGGGTCCGCCTCGCAGGCCACTCAGGTCAGGATCTCGCCGTTCTCCGCCCTGCCGCGCGGAGCGACGCTTGATATCCGGCGCGCGCCAGGATCATTGGGCAAGCCTGATATCGCAGCTGACGTCCGGCTCCACACAACTCAGCCTGATCCTGCCGTCGTCGACTACAAAAGGCTGTCCGGTCCAGGGATTGAGGCTTTGGGCGATCAGCGCGTCCCGCTGTTCGCCGGGACTCTGCGCCAATGCAACATGGAGTCCGGTCGCTGCCAGCATCGCATCAAAGTCATGGAGACGACCGAGATAGGGCGTGAGTGGGGCCGACGCGACTGCGGCGAAGTATTTCCCGCCGGGGTTGTAGATGCTCGCGGGAGACCAGGACGGGGTCTCTGCGGAAAGTTCGCAGAGTGAGTTGTAGCGCAATGCCAGCTCAGGCCCATCCAGGCCTTCGGCCTCCAGAAGCGGCGTCATCATGACCCTGAAGGTGAGGTTCATGGTCGCCTGGGGCTGCAAGAAATGGCGGATCAACAGCGATTGACCGTCGATCAACACAGCTTCCCCACCCCGGTTTCGCGCATCAATCACGTTTCTGAGCGTTTCCATCTCGGATGCGACAGCCGGCAGCAGCGTCAGCTGCTCTTGGTCCAGGGGTTCGAGTACGCCCGCCACCAGTGCCAACTCGTCAGCGCTCAGTCGACTTTCGCGAACGGCCTCGTTGATGACCTGCAGATCAAAGCGTGCGCCGGCGTGCGCCACCATCCGGCCAATGACGCTTCGGCTTTGGGCCAGCATGCGTCGCCACCAGCGAAGATCGGCGACCAGCGCCTCGGCGAGCGCCTGTGAATCCCCATCGACCCACGCCCGGGCAATAGCGATGCGCGACAGCTCCAGAAAATCTCCGTAGGGCGGCAACGGAGACTGCAGGGTAAACGGTCCGCTTTCGCCAAATGCACGCATGGCGACGACGCTCTGATAACGCGCCAGAGCCCGGTGCAGCTCCGGGTCCGAATCTGCACTGGCCCGGACCTGTTCGACCATGCTTGCGATACAGCTGCTTTCGGACCGATGGTTGCAGTTTTCATAGCGCTCGGTCCAGGCGGGCGGACCATCGCTGCCCAGCAACTCGATGAAATCCTCAGGCTGCAGCGTCCCATCGCCGGTCTCCGCGTGGCGCTGCGCGTAACGCTCGTAGAGTTTCCTGCCGGATTCGACGATGTCGCGATCAGCGTCGGCCCGGAGGCCCATCAACGCGAAGAAGGCGTTGTCTTCGGGCGCGGACATCGCCGGCGCGGCGCTGAGCGACTGCAGCTGCGGATCCGGCTGTTCATCGAACACCGGCAGATTGATGATCCATGCCGCCAGCAACAGCAGCAGCGCAGCGCCCGTGAGGTAAACAGCTGCGATCCGCAGGGCTCGTATCATGCGCATGGCGGGTGCTCCTGGTGACACGTCGGATCAGCTCCGGTGTGGCGTTTCCAGCGCCATAGCCGGAGGTCTGAGCGTAGGATGGCAGCACATGAACTGCAGACACCGCAAGGCTACCCCTCGGAACGCCGCAATTGCGGCCTTTTGGGGGCGGCTTTGCGCTGGAGCACAATAGAGCCAGCCTACCGAAGTGTGGTCCGTCGTATCCGAATCTGCCCAGAGGCGAAGT
>JAGRJL010000089.1:0-11167 GCA_020442775.1 Lysobacterales bacterium
TGCTCGAAGGGCACGTTCTGCAGCGCCGGATTGCCCAACTCCGGATCGATTCCCTGGTTGCACCACTCATAGCGCTGGCTGGTCAGCAGTTCGCCGCTGCGCGGATCAACCGAGTTCTCGAACAGGTAGACTCGGTCGGCACCAACGCCCTGCCCCAGTCGCGCCAGCATCTCGTCGATGGCCGCGCCGGTGCCGTGCTCATCCTGCAACACCGCCGGCAATGCGCTTGCTGCCAGGCGCAAGGCACGCTCGGTGCGTTTGCTGTCGCTGATGTCGACGACGACTCCGTTTAGGGTCCGCTCACCGCCATCCTCATCGCGCTCCACCCAGGTTTGATCATCCACCCAGAGCCATTCCCCGCCGGCAGTGCGCAGGCGGTACTGATGGCGGTTTCCTTCCCGGCCCTGCTCGGCCTGGGCGCGGGCCTCGGCCAGGATTCTGGGCAGATCCTCAGGATGAATCAGGTCGGCAAAGCGCTGCCGCCGAGCACACAGATCTGCTGCCTGATAGCCCCAGCTGGCCACATTGGCACTGGCGTACAGGATTGGCCAACCATCAACGGCCGCCCACTTGAAGGCTACTGCCGGCGTTCGCTCGAAGATCTGAGCGAGCGTTTCGGCTCCGCGCCTGTGGACTGCCGCAGAGCCCTCTTTGCCGCTACGCCGGGTCACAGCCCTGATCCCATCCCCGCAGTGCAATCCGTGCACTTCGCAAGTATAGCGATTTTGTAACCAATTGAATCATGACTCTAGGAGACTACCGCATCGCCCCATGCTAGTCGGGCAGATCGGAATCCCTCGAATCATTGTTGAAAAGGAATGTGACATCCGGGAATACGGCCCGGGCCAGCCGTCGCGGCAAGATCGCCGTGCCTGACAGCGACAGCCGCTGCAAGCACTAGGCGGCCTGTCGAGCTACCGCGCTGCGCTATCCAGGCGGGTCAAGCCAACCTGAAACCACCCGAGATTCATGCCGATTTGCCGGCTGTCCTGTCCGGCCCAGACGTAGGTCACCACCTGTCCGCTCTGATCATCAATCAGATCCAGTCGGAGGATGGGTTCAGCCGCGTTGGCGTAGTGCAGACGCGCCAGTTCCAGTGACCAGCCGCTCGGGCTACCGTCATCCCAGAGCACCTCCAGGCGCTGCCCGCCATCGTGCAGACGCAGGTCCTTGCGGGTGTGCCATGGTCGCTGGGCGTCGCCAGAACGTGCCGTCGGGCCAGCCGGGTTGATTGCCAGCCAGCCGCTGTACTCCACTGCTCGCTGCAGCTTCAGCACTACTGGGGACGGCGCAACTTGACCGAGCGGCGCACTGGCACTGCGTACCGTCAATTGGTCTCCGCTGAGCCATAGCTCATCGCGCACGTAGACCGGCGGTACACTCGGGCGATCATCGACCAGACAATCCTGCCCATCCACTGAACCGGACCACGCCTGACCATCAGCGGCCCAGCGAAGGCTGCATCCCGGAGACGGGATCAGGTCCTGATGGCGCAGTTCGGGCTGCTGCCCGGCGCGCAGCAGAGCGATGTAGCGTTCTGGCTGGCGAAAGGCATAGACATCCTGCCGGACAGCGCCGGTATCGCGATCCAGCGCAAATCTCCATACCCGCAAGCGCACCGGTCCGTTGCCGCTGACCCCACCGGACTGCTGAACCAGAAATAGATGACGGCCGACCTTGGGTGCTTCCAGCGGCACAATCGAATAGTGCAAGCGGGGAATCGCCTGCACATCCGCGCCGGATTGGGAAGCGAGCCAGCGCTGCTGGTGATTGTCCCATTCACCGGCAATCAGGCTAACCACCCGCTGCAATGACTGCTCCGGCGTCATCACGCTGACCGGGACGCTGGTCGATTGTGTTGGTTCGCGCGACACGTTCGTCGTAGACACCGGGCTACCGGTCGTGCTGCAGCCGCACAGGCAGCAGACCGCCAGCACCACGGCCCCATGGATTACCTGATTCATGGCTGCCTCCGCGCCGACGACCCGTCGGCTTCCGACACAAAACGTGCGCAATGTCGCGCCAGTTCGCCGACGCTGGTGAGCCAGACCGCCTCGCGCTGCTGAATGTAGCCCAGCAACTGGTCCAGCGCCTGTAACGCGCCAGGTCTTCCGGATGCCTGCGGACTCAGGCGAATTCCCAGAAAGGTCGGCGCCAGCGCCCCTTCGGCATGAAGACAGTCGAAGCTGTCCATCACGTACTGCAGCCATTCGTCGGGGGTCCACCAGGCCGGCGAGAGCATCATCGCGTCGCTGCAGGAGGGATCCAGCGGTATTTCCAGCCGTGCTTCGAGCAGGTCCCAATGAGGTCGCGCTGCGCTGTCAATCACCAGTGCATGCGCAGGGAACCCGTCGGTCTGCGCCACCTGCGCCAGCAGCAAGGCAGTAGCCGAATCGCGACTGGGCCTGATCGGCCAAAGGCCCTCGCCGGCCAGAGGCTCGGATTCACCCACCCAACTGGCCATGGCGCCACGCTCGCACAACATGCTTGCCAGACGCTTGCCCAGGCCATCTGCAGCGCTCGCGGTCGCCTCATCAACGACCACACAAACCGCCAGAACGGCATCCCGTGGCCAGGACAACGGAACCATCATTGCGCACTTCCCTTGCGGTTGAACGGCGAGCGATTCGAATCGCCCAACGCGACCTTAGCGGTTTTGCCTCGCTTGCCCAATACGCATTCAGCGGGCGAATCCCACCATTGACGCCATCTGGCGCCAGCGGCTGCCTCGACCGTTGCATAATCAGCCATCGCCACCTGGGAGCCTGCCGTCTTGACTGACCAAGCGCCGATGATCCCCGCAGATCCCGCCAAGCGACGACAGGCCGCCTGGATGACCCTGATCATGGCCGCCCTGGGGTGCACGGGATTGCTGCTTGTGCAGGCGCAATTGGCGCAAATCAATGCGGCCCTGGATATTGGGGACAACGCAGAAGCCATCTGGCTTGCGCGGCGGCTGGGGATCCTGGTCTTGACGGGCATGCTGGCGGGCACCCTGGGACTGGCACTGGTCATCGAGAATCTGGTCAGGCGAAGTCTGCGCGAGGGTCGATTCCCTCCCGAGGGCGTCAGCATGCTCAGCCCAACCAGATTGCGCACCGGTGCCCAATTGCGCCAGACCGCGCTCCTGCTGCGCATCGTCGCCATCCTACTGATCCTGTTGGCGGGTGGGGTCAGTGCCTGGTCGGGACTACTGCTGTACGGACTCCAGTGACCCGGAACTGGTGCCCCAGCCGATCCGGAACTCACAGCTGAGCCAGCGAACTTTCCAGATCCGCAATCAACGCGCTTGCGGGCTCCAGCCCAATGGAGAGCCGGATCAGATCATAGGGCAAGGGATTGGCGGTTGATCGGTAGCTTTCCTCCTTCATCAGACAGGCGACCGGGAAAGCCAGCGACTCATAGCTGCCCCAAGAGCAGGCCAGCAGGAAGCACTCCAGGCTGGCGCAGAAGCGGTCGACCGCAGCCAGATCATCGGCCGCCACTCTGATCGAGAGCAAGCCACTCTGGCCCTTGAGCTGTCTGGCACCGAGTTCCGCCTGCGGATCGCCTGGAGCACCAGGCATCAGCAGCTGCCTGATTTTGGGATGGCCAGCGAGGAAGGCCGCCACTTCGGCGGTGGTCTGCGCTATCCGCGCCATCCGCACCTCCAGCGTGCGCAGACCGCGAATCATCAGCCAGGCGTCATGCGGCGACAGCACCGCCCCGAGGGTCATGAAGGGTCCCCGGAAAATCTGCTGGATCAGCTGATGGCCACCACAGACTGCACCGGCCACCACATCGCTGTGCCCATTGAGATACTTGGTCGCCGAATGCACCACCAGGTCGATCCCGCAGGCTATTGGCGACTGATGCAGCGGACTGGCCCAGCTGTTGTCACACAGAGTGATCAAACCATGCGCTTTCGCCAGGTCAGCGACGGCGCGCAGGTCCTGCTGCTCGAAGGTCATCGAGTTGGGGCTTTCGACCACGATCATTCGGGTCTTTTCGGTGATCGCGTCGGCGAAATTCCTGCTGTCGGTGCCGTCAACGAAGGTCGTGCTCACCCCGAAGCGCGGAAGCATGTCGCGCAACAACACCCGGGTCCAGCTGTAGGGCCGGTTGACGCAGACCACGTGATCCCCCTGGCTGACGAAGGCGATCACGGCGGCGCTGACTGCACCCGATCCTGAGCTGAAGGCCAGCGCATCCTCGGCGCCCTCCAGCGCCGCGAGCTTGCGCCGCAGGGTCTCGACGGTGGGGTTGTTGCCGCGCGTATAGAACGAGCTTTTCAGCTCGTCAGCCAGCGCCAGACGCATGGCCGGCACGTCGTCGAAGCAGAAATTGGAGGTCTGATAGACCGGCGGGGCAACCGCACCGCGATGGCGCTCACGCTCCTCACCGAGGTGATTGAGGATGTAGTGCAGGTCGTACTCAGGATCCATCGATGATCGCCGGCAGTGATGCTCGCAGCGCCTGTGCGGTAGCCGGGTCCTCCATCGCCATCGCCACCGTGGCCTCGACAAAACCCAGCTTGTTGCCGCAGTCAAAACGCCTGCCGCTGAAGCGATAGCCGTGAACCGGCTGTTCGGCAATCAGCGCCGCGATCGCGTCGGTGAGCTGAATTTCTCCGCCCGCCCCCGGCTGGGTGCTGGCCAGCAGCTCGAATATGCGTCCGGGAAGAACATAGCGGCCGACCACCCCGAGATTGCTTGGGGCATCTGCAGGCGCCGGCTTCTCAACAATTTCGGAAACCTTGACCAGATCTGCAGAAAGGTTCTGGCCGCCGACGATGCCATAGCGGGAGGTCCACTCCGGATCCACCGGCTCCACCGCGACCACGGCACCGCCGTGCTCGGCATGGACCTTGGCCATTTGTGCCAGCGCCGGGGTCTGGCGATCGAAGATGAAGTCGTCGGGCAGAATCACGCCGAAGTCTTCATTTCCCACTACCGGGCGGGCGCAAAGTACCGCATGGCCCAGCCCCAGCGCCTGCTGCTGAACGACGTAAACGGTCTCAACTCCTGCCGGCAGCACCTCGCGGGCGACCCGCAACAGATCGTGCTTTTCGCGCCGCACCAGAGTGTCTTCCAGCTCGTAGGCGACATCGAAATGATCGGCGATCGCGCGCTTGTTGCGATTGATCACGAAAACCAGCGTATCAGCCCCGGCAGCTACCGCCTCGTCCACCGCCCACTGGATCAGCGGTCGATCAACGATAGGCAGCAACTCCTTGGGCACCACCTTGGTGGCGGGGAGAAACCGGGTCCCCAATCCGGCGACAGGAAACACCACCTTGCGCAAAGCTGGCTTCATTCAGAGTGCTCCTCCCTGAGTGTGATGAATGGCGACCACCTTGTCGTCACGCTCCAGCCGGCCGAACTCGGGCACCAGCTCGGAAACAATGGCGCGCACCTTGTCCTCGTCAAAGGCGCGCACCGCATGGGCCGCCTGCACCAGCATCCGCTGCAGCTGCTCAAAGTCGACCTCGCGGTGCTGGGCCAGAAAGATCTTGCGATGACTGGTCTGCTGGTAGGCCTCGTGCTCGTGGAAAAGCTCTTCAAACAGCTTCTCGCCGTCACGCAGGCCGGTGTAAACGATCTGGATGTCCTGATCCGGCAGCTTGTTGGCCAAACGGATCATCTGCTCGGCCAGATAGCGGATCTGGATCGGCTCGCCCATGTCCAGCGCGTAGATCTCGCCGCCGCGACCCAGTACGGCAGCCTGCAGAATCAGCTGGCATGCTTCCGGGATGGTCATGAAGTAGCGGGTGATCTCTGGGTGAGTGACCGTTACCGGGCCACCGTTGCGGATCTGCTCGCGGAACAGCGGAACCACGCTGCCCGCAGAATCGAGCACGTTGCCGAAGCGCACGGTGAGAAAGCGGGTCTCCGAATGGCGCGCAAAATTCTGGCAAAAGAGCTCGGCAATGCGCTTGCTTGCGCCCATCAGATTGGCCGGATTGACCGCCTTGTCGGTAGAGATCAGGACGAAGGTGGCAACCTTGGCGCGGTCACAGGCCAGCGCCAGGGTCTGGGTACCCAGCACATTGTTGCGGACGGTCTCGCGCACCTGCCTCTGCAGCAGCGGCACGTGTTTGTAGGCCGCCGCGTGGAACACCAGGTCGGGGCGAAAATCCTCCAGCACGCGCTCGCAGGCGACCCGGTCGGTGACATCGCCAAGCACTGGCTCCAGTTCAATCTCGCGAAAGTCGTTTTGCAGCTCCCGGTGGATCTGATAGAGATTGAACTCGCTCTGTTCGAACACGCACAGCGCGCTGACGCCCAGCCTGGCCACCTGACGACACAGCTCCGAGCCGATCGAGCCGCCGCCGCCGGTGATCAGCACCCGCTTGCCGCTGAGCCCCTGACGAATCGCGGTCCAGTCCAGCTGCACTGGCTCGCGCCCGAGCAGGTCATCGATCGCCACTTCCTTGAGCTCATTGAAAGTCGCCTTGCCGGAAACCACGTCCTGCAGCCTGGGCACGGTGCGAAACGGCAGCTCGGAAAGCTCGCACAGCTCCACCACCCGGCGCATCTGTGCACTGTCGGCCGAGGGCATCGCGATCAGCAGCATTTCCGCCGCAACTTCGCGCGACAGCACCCCGAGCTGATCCATGTTGCCCAGCACCGGGATTCCGTGAACCCGGGCGCCGCGCAGGCGGCGATTGTCATCAAGGAATCCGACCGGCAGATACTGCCCCTCGCGCAGCAGATCGCGCACCAGCATCTCCCCGGCGCGGCCGGCGCCCAGCACCAGTACCCGACGGCGCTGTCCGCGCTCGGAGAGATCCAGCCGGCTGTCCTTCCAGAATCGGTAAATCAGCCGGGGTGCGCCAAGCAGCGGTACCAGCAACACCGGATAGGCCAGCAGCACCGAACGCGGAACATTGCTCAGTCGGTCATAGAGGAACAGCGACAGGCCGATGGCCAGTGAGCCCAGCACCGCAGCACGCAGAATATTGAGTAGATCCGGCAGGCTGGCGAAGCGCCACAGACCGCGGTATAGGCCGGTCCAGAACAGCACCGAACCCTGCACCAGCAGCACGATGCCCAGCTCGGCAAAAGACCACAGCAACAGATCGCTGTCGGCGACGATGCTCAGACGCAGTGCCTTGGCGCCGAACCAGGCGAGCAGGACCATGGTCAGGTCGTGCATCACCACCGCGATGCGCGGGTGGATCAGCCCTATCAATGTTCGAAACTTCATTGGCGCAAGCCCTGTCGTGTTCGCCGCAAAATTCGCTGCCTGGCCCAGACCCAGAGGATCGAGCCAATCGCCAACATCGCCCCGGCGATCAACAGCCGGTAGCTGGCTACGGCCGGAACCAGCCAGATGCCCAGCCCCGCCAGCATCGACCATCCCAGATAGACCGACAACACCCTGGCTGGCGCCCAACCGGAGCGCAGCAGCCATTGATACAGGTGGGAACGGTGTGCCGCATACCAGCGCCGGCCGCTGACCATCCGCGAAATCAGCGTCAGGGTGGCGTCCAGCACCACCCCCGAGATCAACAGCATCGGCAGCAGGGGATCGAGGCTAGCACGTTCCCAGGACAGGAGGATGACCGCACCCAACGCCAGGCCCAGGGTGCCGCTGGCCACATCACCCAGAAACGCGCGTGCCGGGGGCCAGTTGAAATACAGAAAGCCCGCACTGCAAAGGCTCACCAGCGCGGCAACCACGCTGACCAGCGCCGCGCCCTGAAGGGCAGCGGCCACGGCGCTACACCCGGCAATCCAGACCGCGTGGCCGGCGGCGAAGGCGTCACTGCCGTCGATAAAGTTATAGGCATTGATCAGCCAGATCAGCGCCACCAGGAAGGACAGCCAGACCAGCCAGGAGGCGGCCCCCATCAACGGACTCAGCAGCAGTACCACCGCACCCAGGTGAACCAGCAGTCGCCAGCGCGCGGCCAGTGGACGGTGGTCATCCCACCAGCCCACCGCAGCTACCATGCCCAGCGCAGTGACTAACGTCATCAGCCGGATGCTGTCTTCAGGACGTAGCTGACTGGTCACCAGCAGGCCTAGCAGCAGCACAACAACCGCGCCCACGCCTGCCCCACGCACGGTCGGCTGCCGATGCAGTCGGCGCCCGCCCGGCAGGTCAATCAACTGGCGTCGAAGGCCATAGGCGATTGCCAGGCGTGTGGCCAGCATCGCGCTCAGAAATACCGACAGCAGTGCGATCACCACCATCCCGTCAGGGCCGCTCACCGGTGTGCTCTCCAATCCAATCCGCCAACCCGCTCCGGACTAGTCCCCCACCAGACCGTGAATCGGTTTGACGGTTCCCCAACTGCGGCAGCTGGGGCAATGCCAGTAGAGTGCGCGCGGACGGAAGCCACAGCGCCCGCAGCGATAGGTCGGCTCGCGCTGCAGCAGCTTGTCGAGGATGTCACGCACCAGCGCCACGCTCTCGCGATCGGCCTCCGGTGGAAAGCTCAAGTCGAGCAGATGACGTACACCCCGTACCGATGGTCGTTCATGCAGGCGCTCGGCCAGCAGATTGATCGCCTGCTCGCGCCCTTCCTCCCGTTCGATCAGCTGAACCAGCCCCAACAGCGAGGCACTGCCCCGCTCGTGCTGGGACAGCTCGCACATCAGCTTGCGTGCCCGGCGCCGATCGCCCAGGGCGTCCAGCGCTGTGAGTAGCGGCTTGACGATCTCGGAGACGTAGTCGGGATCCTGCCGGGCTACCCGTTCGAAGTGCCGCGCCGCCTGCTGCCAGCGGGAATGCTGCAGCTCGATCTTGCCCAACTGCAATTCCGCGCGGATGCAGTCAGGCTGGTCATTCAGCGCGCGCTGCAGATGGCTGCGCGCGCCTTCGTGGTCACCCTGCTCCAGCGCCCGGTCAGCCAGTTCGCAGCGGAACTGGGCGATCAGCGCCGTGTTCGAGCAATCCCCGCTTTCGCACAGTCGTTCCGCAGCGGCAATCGCGCTGTCCCAATCCTGCTCCTGCTGATAGATCTCGATCAGCTGGCGCAGCGCTATAGCCTCCTGACCATCGACCTGCAGCAGGTCCTTGTAGAGCGCTTCGGCACGATCAAGCAAGCCGGCCCGCAAATAGTCCTCGCCCAGTTCCACCAGTGCCAGGCTGCGCTGTTCGGCGCTCAGCAACGGTCGGGTGAACAGGTTCTGGTGCAGACGGATGGCCCGATCGACCTCGCCTCTGCGTCTGAACAAATTGCCGAGGGCCAGCTGGGTCTCCAGGGTGTCGCTGTCAGGCTCGGCGATCTGCAGAAACAGCTCGATGGCCTTGTCGGGCTGCTCATTGAGCAGATAGTTCAGGCCGCGGAAGTAGCTGCTGGTCAGCCGGGTGACGCGCTGACCACTGCTTTTCTCGCTACCTCGTCGTCCGGCCAGATAACCCGAGGCTGCCGCCACCGGCACCAGCAATCCCACCAGCAGCCATTCCACTCAGGCCATCCTTTTAGTGCAGGTGTTGAGCGTTCGGAGCAGCCGAGCGTCTGGCGCCGGTGCGGTAATCGCCGTTCATGCGCCGGTGGTCGAGGCTGACTTGACCTGGCCAGCGCCGGCGGTACGGGCCGGCCGCTTGAGCAGCACCAGCAGCGCGCCGCACAACATGCCGGCAAGAAATGCACCAATCAGGGCCACGCCGATCGGCGCCTGCAGCTGCACCGCCAGCAGGTCCAGTTCCACACCATTGGGATTCATGGCCGCAAAGATGGCGACGATCACCAACATCAAGCCCACGGCGATCCGCTTGAACAGTCGCACGCCCTAGTCCTTCAGCGGCGTGCCGGCGGCGCTGTTGACGCGCTCGCGAAGTTCCTTGCCCGGCTTGAAATGGGGTACATACTTGCCCGGGAGTTCGACCGCAGCACCGGTCTTGGGATTGCGCCCGGTCCGCGGCGGACGGTAATGCAGAGAGAAGCTGCCGAAGCCACGAACTTCGATGCGTTCGTTGGAAGCCAGCGTCTCGGACATCTGTTCGAGAATGGTCTTGACCGCCATCTCGACGTCTGAAGGGCCGAGGTGACGTTGACGCTCAGATAACAGTTCGATCAATTCGGACTTGGTCATCTCCGTTCCTGCGCCTTGTTTTTGTTGGTGCGCCGAAATACCCAAGGCGCAACACTACACGACGACGGGCCCGAACGGGCCCGTCGACATCACTTCTAACGACTTTTCGCAATCACAATCACGATTGCTGGTTGCGCTCGAGCTGTTCTTTGAGCAACGAACCCAGCTTGGTGGTGCCGGTGGTGGCACTGCTGTGATACTCCTCCAGCGCCTCGGCCAACTCGCTCTCTTCCTTGGCGCGGATGGACAACTGCAGGGTGCGGCCACGACGATCCAGACCGATGAACTTGGCCTCAACCTCCTCGCCCACCTTCAGATGCGCGGTGGCGTCGTCGATGCGCTCCTTGGCGATATCGGAAGCACGCAGATAGCCTTCGATGCCTTCGCCCAGTTCGATGGTGGCGCCACGGGCATCCACTTCGCGAACCGTGCCGGTGACCAGGCTGCCCTTGGGGTTGTTGGCCATGAAGGCGCCAAAGGGATCCTGCTCCAGCTGCTTCAGACCCAGCGAGATGCGCTCGCGCTCGGGATCGACCGCCAGCACCACTGCTTCCAGGTCCTCGCCCTTCTTGAAGTTGCGGACCAGCTCTTCACCGGTGCCCTGCCAGGAAATGTCGGACAGGTGAACCAGACCATCGATGCCACCTTCCAGACCAACGAAGATACCGAAATCGGTGATCGACTTGATCTGACCGGTGACTTTGTCGCCCTTCTTGTAGATCGCCGCGAAGGCTTCCCACGGGTTCGGAGAGACCTGCTTCATGCCCAGCGAGATACGACGACGTTCTTCGTCGATATCGAGCACCATGACTTCGGTTTCGTCGCCGATCTGCACGACCTTGCCCGGATTGACGTTCTTGTTGGTCCAGTCCATTTCGGACACGTGGACCAGACCTTCGACGCCCGGCTCCAGCTCGACGAAGCAGCCGTATTCGGTGACGTTGGAGACCTTGCCGAACAGACGGGTGCTGGCCGGGTAGCGACGGGAGATGTTCACCCATGGATCGTCGCCCAGCTGCTTCAGGCCCAGCGAAACGCGGTTGCGCTCGCGATCGAAGCGAAGCACGCGCACTTCCAGCTCCTGGCCGACTTCCACCACCTCGGACGGATGACGGACGCGCTTCCAGGCCATGTCGGTG
>JAGRJL010000089.1:11214-13075 GCA_020442775.1 Lysobacterales bacterium
CGGTGAGGTTCTTGACCACACCCTTGAGCACTGCGCCTTCCTTCAGGCGTTCCATCAACTGCTCGCGCTCGGCGGAGAACTCGCTCTCAACCACGGCACGACGCGAAACCACCACGTTGTTGCGCTTGCGGTCGAGCTTGATGATCTTGAATTCCAGATCCTTGCCTTCCAGGTAAACCGGATCGCGGACCGGACGAATGTCGACCAGCGAACCCGGCAGGAACGCGCGGATATCGCGGATATCGACGGTGAAACCACCCTTGACCTTGCCGCTGATGCGCCCAGTGACGCTGGCATTTTCCTTGTGGGCTTCTTCCAACTCGTCCCACACCATCGCCCGCTTGGCTTTCTCACGGGACAAACGGGTTTCGCCGAAACCATCTTCCAGCGCATCCAGCGCCACATCTACGGTGTCGCCGACTTCGACCTCCAGCTGGCCGTTTTCGTCCTTGAATTGTTCGATCGGCACAATGCCTTCGGATTTCAGTCCGGCATTGATCACCACCGCATCAGCGCGAATGGCGACGACGTAGCCGCTCACAATCGCGCCGGGCTTGAGCTTGCTCAGGTTTTCGCTTTCTTCGAACAGCTCGGCAAAACTTTCCATCATTACTTCGGTCATGGGTTATTGATTCCAAAGAGGACAAATGCGGCACCATGCCGCCAGCCCCCCGCCTTGTTGATGCGCTTTTCGGGCGCGGGTTAATGACAAATGGCCGGGACCCGAGGGGCCCAGCCGTTGTGGCTTTTGCGCGGAATGGGGGCTCAGCCGGTGGCGATGCGTTCGCGCAGGCTCAGGATTTGCTGGACCACCGAACTGACGTCTACCGCGGTGGAATCGATCACCAGGGCATCGTCGGCAGCTCGCAACGGCGCAGCCGATCGCTCCCGATCTCGTCGGTCGCGATCACCAATATCTCGCAAAAGGTCGTCAAGATTAGCTGATTGACCTTTTTCTATCAACTGCTTATGGCGCCTTCGGGCACGTTCTTCCACACTGGCGGTCAGAAAGATCTTCAGCTGGGCATCGGCGAAGATCACCGTTCCCATGTCGCGGCCGTCGGCCACCAGGCCCGGCGGCTGACGAAAATCACGCTGAGCCTGCACCAGAGCGGCCCTGACGGCGGGATCGGCAGCCACCCGTGATGCGGCCTGGCTGACCGCTTCGCTGCGGATGCTGAGGGACACATCTTCGGTTCCCAGCCACACCTGCGGCGTGCCGTCCGGGGCCTTCTTGAAGTGCAGATCCAGGCTTTGGGACAGGTCGGCGGGAGATACCCCCGGGTTGCGCAAGCTGAGCAGACCAACCACCCGATAAAGCGCGCCACTATCTAGAAAATTCCAGCCCAGCTCGCGTGCCACCGCCAGCGCCACCGTCCCCTTGCCCGATCCGCTGGGGCCGTCAACGGTGATGACCGGAATGGATTCAGTCGAGCTCATGCACACACTCCTCAATCGGGCAGCCAAGCTGGCGCCACAACGCGGTAAAGCCGGGAAAAGAGGTCTCCACGTTCGCACAATCGACGATGGTTGAACAACCATCGGCCATGCCGGCCGCAATGGTCAGCGCCATCGCGCAGCGATGATCGCCGTGGCTGTTGACGGTTGCCGCGGTCAGCCGAGCGCCGTGAATGTCCACACCGTCCGGATATTCCTCCACCCTGATCCCCATTTCCCGCAACCCGGCGGCCATCACCGCGATACGGTCGCTTTCCTTCACCCGCAATTCGGCGGCGCCGCGAATCCGGGTGACTCCTGTTGCGCAGGCCGCGGCCACAAAGAGCGCCGGGAATTCGTCGATCATGTCTGCGACCAGATGCTCCGGAATATCTGCCCCCTGCAGTTGCGTGTGCACGACCCG
>JAGRJL010000793.1 GCA_020442775.1 Lysobacterales bacterium
AACTGTATGCGGTCGCCCTCGACCAGTGCGACCATGCCCTCCAGCCGCTTGCCGTTGACGAAGGTGCCGTTGCTGCTGACCAGATCGGTCAGGCTGAATCGCCTTGGCGCGCCTGAGGTCCATTCCAGAACCGCGTGGGAGCGGCTGACCATCAGCTCGCCCTGGGCGCTGAAGCGAACGTCGCACTCGCTGCCGCGGCCGAAAAACAACGCCTGGAAGCGCGCGATCGGATAGATCTCACACTGACCTTCGCGCGCGCCGCTCAGGTGTCGCAACAGCACTCTCTCCAACTTTTCACCACCTTCGATACGGGACCGCGGGCCCCTCAGCAAAGCCTAGCTTGGTCCACCTTCGGCTTCGCGACAAGAGTGCGGCTAACCCCATTGCCCGCGGTCAGCCGTTCTCCTGCTCTCCACCCGTCCTTCCAGGGGGCCGTTTTGATCCCGCTGTCGAGCCCGCATGCTTCCCTTGTCCGACCCGCGCCCGCAGGGTGGCGTCGGCCGGCACATGCCGGCTTTCGCCTGGCACAAGCTCAGCGGGCTGGGAATTCGGCGCGCCGCCGCCTATGCTCGCCCACCATGAGCGATGAACCGACCGACGAAGCGCTGATGCTGGCCTACGCCGCAGGCAGCGCAGGCGCGTTTGAGCAGCTCTATCAGCGCCATCGGCGAAAGCTCTACGCCTACCTGGGAAAGCTCTGCGGATCGGCGGCGGCCACCGACGAAGTGTTCCAGGAAACCTGGCTGCGAGTGGTGGATGCGCGCCAGCGCTATCGAGCGGACGCGCCCTTTGGCGCCTGGCTTTACCGCATCGCCCAGCGTCTGGCGATCGACCTGCTGCGAAAGACGAGGCCGCAGGTGGCGGTGGACGAAGTGGTCACCCAGCTGGTCACCAGCGAACCTGACCCGGCAGCGCTGAGCATCGCGTTGGAAGATCAGGCGCGACTGCAGGCGGCGCTGGACGAGCTACCCCACGAGCAGCGCGCTGCGGTGCTGCTGCAGTCACAGGAAGGAATGAGCCTGGAGCAGATCGCACAGATCAGTGAAGTCGGACGTGAGACCATCAAGTCGCGGCTGCGCTACGCGATGAATAGGCTGCGCGCCAGTTTGGTGAAGGCATGAGCAGGGAGCAATCCACCATCTCCGCTACCGATCAGAAGCTGCTGAAGGCGATCGCGGATCTGCCGGCTGTCGCCGAGCCGCCGGAAGCGCTCGATCAGGCCATTCTGCAAGCGGCCCGGCAAGCCAC
>JAGRJL010000794.1 GCA_020442775.1 Lysobacterales bacterium
CTATCGCCGAACGACTGGACACTCTGGTAGGCATCTTTGCGGTCGGGATGAAGCCCACCGGTAGCAAGGATCCGTTTGCCCTGCGCCGTGCTGCGCTGGGTTTGGCGCGCACCTTGATCGAAGGCGAGATCCCCCTGGATTTGCGCGACGCACTGGCCCTGGCAACCGCCAACTTCGGATCCTTTGATCCGGCTGCGCTGCGCGCCAGGCTTGCCGATTGCTGGCATCAGCCGCCCGCCTCGGCGGCGGCACCAGCCANNGCGTCCGGCCGGCCCGGTCGATCCGCGCACCCTGGTCAGCGATCCGGCCGGGCACGTGCTGGAGCTTTACGATTTCATCCTGGACCGCACCCGGGCCTACTACCTGGACGCCGGAATCACCGCAGACGTTTTCGAAGCGGTGGCGGCGCGGCGCCCGCATGATCTGCTCGATCTGGACCGGCGACTGAAGGCGGTGCTGGCATTCAAGGCGCTGTCGGCCTGTCAGTCGCTGGCGGCGGCCAACAAGCGGATCAGCAATCTGCTGCGCAAGGCACAGGAAAGTGGCGAAGCCGTCGCGCCGACCAGCAATCCCGCCTTGTTTGCCGACGCTGCCGAGCGGGCCTTGGCCGGTGCGCTGAGTCACGCCCAGTCGCTGACCGAGCCGCTGTTCGCCGAGCAGCGCTATGTAGAGGGGTTGACCGAACTGGCCGCCCTGCAGGCGCCGGTGGATGCCTACTTCGACGCGGTCATGGTGATGGCCGAAGACCCGGCGGTACGCGCCAATCGACTCGGTCAGCTGCAGCAGCTGCAGGCCCTGTTCCTGAGGACTGCCGACGTATCGTTGCTGGCGGGGTAGCAGGCCAAGGTCGCTGGATTGCAACCAGCCGTTCGCGATCCAAAATGGCGCCTTCCCAGCGAGGTTCATGGGTTCCGTGTTCGGCGATCGATGCGGTTCGCTGCGCTCACCACATCCTACGCATCTGCAGACCTACTCGCCGGGCCACGATCATCGGCGCCAACGCAGGATGCGGTGAGGAACGAACCGCATCACTCGCGAGACTGGGTGTATCAGAATGTCCCGTGAGGCGATCCGGGTGGGCGCAGGGGTGCGCCAGTGCTGAGTTTGGTCTTCATGCGGTTGCCGCTCGGCCATTGATGCGCTTCGCTGCGCTCACCACATCCTACGCATACTGCAGACCCACTCGCCGG
>JAGRJL010000795.1 GCA_020442775.1 Lysobacterales bacterium
GGATCCGCAGCCCACGTAGGATGTGGTGAGCGCAGCGAACCGCATCGTTCACCGAGATGGACCTAGTTGATGAACAATGCGGGCTAGGCGCGCGGCGTCATGTCAAAGGCGATGGTCATTCGCGGATGATCATCCTCAAAGGGCACCGTGCCGTGCCACATGTAGGACGGGAACAGGGCGAGCTTGCCCACTTCGGGCTTGATCACCCGACGCGGGGGCAGATTCAGCCCCAGCTCCACCGGCGGTTGGCCGAACTGGATGTGACCAGACAAATCCTGCGCACTGTCGGCGGCGACCACCGAAGGCGGCAGTGCCACATAGTAGGCCGAGCTGATCCAACCCTGCGGATGGATGTGATTGACGTGATTGCCCGACGAACGCAGCTTCACTGACCAGGAACCGGTGAAGCGAATCCGCTTGGCCCGTCGCCGTAGAAACGGGTGGTCGGCATCCTCTGGCAGGGTCAGCAACCAGGCTTCGATCGCTTGCTGCAGCGCCTGTTGGGCGACGCCGATCACCGGGTCGGGTCGACCGAACAAGCGACCGGGCGTCTGTGAGCCCTTGCGCAGGCTCTGCAGAACCGGCTCGGTGTGCGCCTTGTGCAGTTGATCCAGGGTGCTCTGCAGCTCGGCGATGAAGTTCTCGCCGCCGCTCTCGGCGACCGCGTGGGTCACATCCAAGAGCGCAATATCCCGCTCGTAATTGCACAGCCAGAACTCGCGCTCATCCCCGAGCAAACGCCAGGCCGTGGACAGATAGGCCAGCGCCTCCTGATTGTCCGGATCCAGCGCGATCGCTCCCCTGGACAACTTCACCGCCTGTTCCGCATCCCCGGTTTTCAGCAGATGGCGCACGTAGGCGTTGAGGAAAGCCGGGTCACGGTCGCCCAGCTGACGATGGGCGGCGGCATACAGCGGGGCAGCCTCAGCAGAGCGCCCAAGCAGCTCCAACGCGTTGGCCTGGTAGGTCGCCAGAATCGGGTGATCGGCCCGCTGACGCAGACTAACGATCCGCTCCAGCGCTTCATCAGCCTGACGGGCACCCAATAGAAAGCCGATGAGCGCCAGCTGCATCTCGTCGTTGTGGCTCTGAGCCGCCGCGCTGGCGCGAAACTCCGCCAGCGATTCCTCGCCGGATCCGTATTCCCACTGCAGGTGGGCCAGGGTGACGTGACCGGGCACAAACTCGGGATGCTGGGAAACCAGGCTTCGCGCCACTTTCAGTGCCTGTGCCATCTCGCCAATATCGGTAAGCGTCCCAACGGTGGCGTCGGTGATCTCCGGTGCGCTGCCGCCTGCCTTGCGCGCATTGATATAGCACTCCAGCGCCTCGGAAGAGCGACCCAGCAGGCGCAGCGTTGCGCCCAGATTGGCCAGCGCGCTGGGGCTGGAGGGCGCCCGCTCCAGGGCCGCCCGAACATCACGTTCCGAACCTTCATAGTCGCCCAGCTTGCGCTTGACCGAGCCCAGCAGGTGCCAGCCGCGAGGACCGCTGGCGTCGATCTTCAGCGCTCGTTCCAGCGCGCTTCTGGCAAGCTCCAGCTGATTGAGATCCAGCGCCACATCACCCAAGGCCAGCCAGCCTTCGGCAAACCCGGGCGCATGCTCCACCGTGGTTCGCAACTCGGCTAGCGCTTCGTCGTGTCGCTCGCACTGACGCAGGCAGCGCGCATAGTTGGCCCGAATCGCCGGATGTCGCGGCAGCAACGCCAGTGCCTTCTGAAAATAGGGCAAGGCGGCCTGTTGCTGACCGGCATAGCTCAGACTCAGGGCCAGCAGGTGGTTGGCATCCGCCGCGTCGGGTGCCTGCGCCTGAATTCTGCGGGCGATATCAAGGGCGCCCTGCGCGTCACCCGCGCCGAGCAGCTGAAAGGCTTGATTGGCCGCAGTCGCCTGGGCCTGGGTGAGCGCACGCATGGTCCCTGACGCGACTCAGCGCAGGCGCTTGGCGCGCAGGCCGGCGCCGCCGGGGGTAATCAACCGATGCGAACCGAAAGAGCCCTTGCGCACCGACACCTCGTCACCCACCGAGAGGTTGCCGCGTATCGATCCCTCGGTCAGCGCCCAGATCTGCCCGTTGGCCAAGGTAATCACCTGCGGACGCCCCGGAGTCAGTTCCACCTTGGTAACCGTCGATTCCAGGCCCTCGATGACCACCGGTTGTTCCATGTCCGGGTTGCGCTCTCTGATCTCCTTGCTGCCCAGGCCAAAATTCTCCTTTGCCTCGGCTTCTCTTGCGGCCCGGTCCGCAGCCGTCATTTCCGGGGTGGGACCGCCGAATGCCTCGTCGTAACAGGCCAAACGGGCCTTGGGACGCGGAATCTCCGAACAGGGATGGCGATCGCTGGCGAAGGCCGACTCCGGCAGCGTCGACGCAAGGCCGATCGCCGCCAGCAATGTGGTGGCAAACAAAGGTCTGAACATGGGGGTCATAGCGCGGCGGGACCGTACCCGAAAAGTGCCATGATGATAGAAGGGGGCGATTGCCCACCGCAAGCGCGCCTCCGGCCAACTCAGACGAACTTCGCGGCCAATCCCAGATTGAGCGATAATGCCCGGTTTACTGTACTTGGATCACGCGCTTGAGCCTAGATCATTGGGAAAACTATTACCGCGGTGGCCTGTTGGCGACCTGTCCCACCGGCACCGGTGGCAGCTACGATCTGGAAGTGCGCCAGGCATGGGTCGACTTCTTCAAGCCCTTGCCTGATGGCGCACGGATCGTCGATGTGGGCACCGGCAATGGCGCGGTGGCATTGATCGCGCGAGAAACTGCGGCGGGCACCAATCATCAGTGGGAGATCCACGGCGTTGACCTGGCGAGAATCGACCCCGTGGCCCATGTGCCCAATGGCGCAAAGCTGTTCGCCGGCGTCCAGTTTCATCCGGGAGTCGCGCTGGAGAAGCTGCCGTTCGAAGACGCCAGCGTAGACGCCATCAGCGCCCACAACGTCATCGAACATACTGAAATCGCCCCAGCAATGGCGGAACTGGCGCGCGTACTCAAGCCCGGCGCACCGATTCAGATGGTGATTCACCACCATCAGTCGCGCCTGGTTGACAATGCCAACTGGTGCATTCGAGAGGCAGAGATCGTCAAGGAGACCGGCATCTATCGGCGTCTGGGGCAGTTGATCAACATCGAGGGACAAGTCAAACAAGTGGTCGACAAGCGCACCGCCGATCTGCGGGCCAGTATCCGGATGCTGAAGCTGGAATTGCAGAACGCAGCTACCGCCGGTCAG
>JAGRJL010000090.1 GCA_020442775.1 Lysobacterales bacterium
CTCTTCTCACTCATCATTCGCCAGCCCAGACGCGTTCATATTGGTCATGTAATTGCTGAAGGCTTCAGCCGGGGCATCGCCGCCGGTCACTCCACGCATCGAAGTGTTGCTGTCGTTACCCACCCAGATCCCAGTAGTCAAAGCCCCCGTGCTGCCGATGAACCAGGCATCTCGATATTCATCCGACGTTCCTGTCTTGCCGATGACGGCAAGTGCGCCCGCCTGCGCGTGCCGTGCAGTGCCGTTTACAACCACATTACGCAGTGCACGAGTGATTTGCTGCTGATCGGAAACAGTAAGCCTCGGCGTCGGGCTGCGCTGCTCCCAATCACAAGTCGTCCAGGTATTCATCGAGATCGCTCCCCACAGCAAAAATGCGTCACCGCGATCATCACCATGGGCTAGTACCGAATGCAGCTCCACCAGCTCTTTCAGCGTCGTTGTGCCAGCACCCAGCGCCATACCGAGGTCGCTCATCGGTTCGTACTCAAAATGCAGGTCCGTAGCGAGCTGGCGGACAGCATCCATCCCCACGTCTTGCAGCAAGCGGACCGCCGCGGTGTTGTAGCTATGGGTTAGCCCCTGCAGCAGCGAGACCCTAGATGGATAGCGACCGTTGTAGTTTCGTGGTGACCAGCCGGTTGCTGAATCTACAAACGGTAGCGCCGATATCGATTGGTCCAGTCGCCAACCCGCTTGTAAGGCGGCCAGATAGATCAACGGCTTGATGGCTGACCCTGGTGAGCGCCGAGCGACCATCGCGTGATCGTATTGGCTGATCCCGCGATCCACCGTTGGCACCATCGAGATCACCTCGTTGTTACGCCCCAGTGAGATCAGCGCACCGTTGCCGGCGCCGTGCTGTCGATAACGGTAGACAAACCGGCGCAATGCCAACTCCGCGTATATCTGCGCGGTCGGATTGATGGTGGTGACCAGCAGTTGCCGACCGCCGCAGACTGGAAATCCTTCGCGGCGGATTGAATCAAACAGCGATGCCGAGTCGATCTCGCGACGCCTAAGTTGGCCGGCAGAAATGCGTCGACTGCGTGCATCTAGCGGCCCTTCAGCTTGCTCATAGGCAACTAGTAGCCGTTCCCCACGTTCCCGTGAACGAGCCGGGTTGCTATGCCAGTTCACGGCTGGTTGCGGCAGGGATTGGATCAGTATCGCCGCCTCCAAAGCAGTCAGATCAGAGGCCCGCTTGCCGAAGTACTCGCGGGCCGCGGACTCAATGCCGTAGGCACCGCTGCCAAACCACACGTTGTTCAAGTACATCTGCAGGACCTCGCGCTTGCTAAATTGCCACTCAAGTTTCAGCGCGTAGGCCAATTCTCGGAGTTTTCTCATCAGCGAGTTACTGCGGTCGTTACCGACTAGCGTTCGTGCCAGTTGCTGACTGATCGTCGAACCACCTCCGCTGCCCCCAGCGATCACCCGAACGATAGCGATCAGATCAAAACCCGGATGCCAGTAGAAACGTCGGTCCTCGGCTAGCACCAGCAATTCCGGCGCATACGGAGGAAGCTGTTCAATGTCTGCACAGATGGGGGCAATTGCTCGCCAGGACTCGCCGTCGTCATCGACAACGAATCGGAGATTGCTTGCCATTAGGATCGACTGCTCGCGGTCGGGCAAGCGCCACACGTATCCAACGCCCAGGGTCAACAGTGCTAGTACCGCTATCGCCGTAATGCGCGCAAGACGCCGACGGCGGAGCGGAAAGGCCGGCAATCTCGGAGGTCGCAAAAAAGCCAGTTCAGCACCGCAAGATTTGCAGTCCCGACGCGCCATGGATGCGTCGACTGCCCGCTGAAATCCGTGCAGACGGCCGCAAGCCCCACAGTTGACGAGAATATAGTTGCCCTGAACACGCACTTGACTTCATCCGGTGCCCTGTAGCTAACGGGCTGCCGATCAAGTGCCAGTCGCGCTCGAACGCAAAGAAGCACAGCACTGAAGAAGGAGATGATGCTGCCCAATTCGGTACCGATGGCTGAGCTTGCCAGGGGTATCCGTCCGACCGCCCCCCACCCTACCCGTAGCCATCGAAACCGATCAGTCTGTCGCCCGACTGTCACTGACCGATGTTCGGTTCGACTGCTGGCCGTCGCCGCAAACGACGACGTTGGGGTGATCGACTTGAGCTTGCCGCGATGGATAACCTTGATCTCCGGGTTGGTGGCATCGACCCCTCGATAGCCCAGATCCACATAGGCTTCTCGCGGCTGCACTCCCACATCCTCGAGCAGTATCCGGTTCTGCTCCAGTTGCGCGGCCAGGGTGTGACCGTCGTACGGGTTGCCGGGGAAACTGCGCGCGCGCCGCCACCATCATCACCAGCAATCTGGACTTCGATGAATGGGATCAGGCCTTCCCAGCCAACCGCATACTCGGCGTCGCCACCCTCGACCGACTACGCCACGCAGCCTATCGCGTGGTCTTGGACGGCGACAGTTTCCGCGCCCCCAGAGACCCCGCGCAAGCGCCCAAACCGCCCATACCAAAACACCCAAAAAACCGCAATCTGAGACCCCGCTCAAGACCCGTCTTAGGCAGTTCTAGGTGGCGCCATTACGGCGATCATGGGTGGCGCCTTTAGGGCGGTCAGTGACATGAGTTAAATCAGGCACATAGGTTCGAACTCGGGGGGCGGTTGGTTTTCGGGGGGATTACTGTCTACCAGATCCACCGCGGGTTGGCGCTAAACCTTCGCGGCCGCGTCGACGCGCGTACCGGTCCTTGAGGAAAGCTCCTCCCTTCCCGCGCATCAATTAACAACGGAACCTCGAGGAGTTCTCGTCGATGCGATTAGCAATCCAACGAAAGAGTAACCTGCCAAATCGATCCCTATCGGGCGCAGACAGCCCAGAAAAACCTCCCATGATAGTGCACCATTCATTGAACATGTAAATTTCACCCCTAACCAACCAGTCAATACACAGATACTCGGCACTCAGATGGGAACAAATACGAAGGCATGAAGCAAGCAAGTCGTGGGGAACGCTATCCGAAACACGCGACGCTCCGCGACTCTGATTGGCGAGAACATTACCTTTCAACGGCCGTCGTCGCTGAACTGCTTCAATATTCCCGTCCAGTATATAGACTCGAAGATCATCAACGTCGGAAAGGAACGGTTGCACAATGTATCCGACCGACGTAGCGGTGCACATGTCCATTGCAGACATCAGCATTTCTTCGGTATCAACTTTCAACACAGATATGCCAGCCGCCAACGCAGTAGGTTTCAGAATGTAGGGGCCGCGTCCCAAAATCGTGCCAATTCGGTTGACAGCTTCACGTACATTGGGCATCGGGGGGACCGCAAACGTTGGTATGTATGGTATTCCCAAACTTGCTACGATCAGTTGACTTACGAACTTATTGTCCTCGAGCCCAAACCCTTTCTTGAGTGTGGAATTCAACAACAACGCAGGACTCGAGCCAATTGCACAGCTTAGGGTCTCCATAAATGCTCGAGAGTACGGCTGCATCGAAAGATTTGAGACCATGAATGCGTGATCCGCGCGAAGCAGATTTGTGCCCTTATGCAGCAGCCTCGAGCCATCCGCCACATGAAGCTCGAGATCTCCCATATCAATAGCGAGGAACCTGATTCCAAATATTTGCCCAAACTTCCGCCACTCGTGAAGATACTTTTCTTCGATCTGGGCAATGTCCGCCTGAGAGATATCCCTGAAGCTAGTGATATACACTAAAGTTTTCATTCAAAGGACTCAGTAAGTTGGAAAGGGCCGAAGATGTCCTCCAGGCCCCTCTGAAACCAAGCTTAGGCACATGCATCGGCGGCATCCGAAGGTAACGGGTTCGACCTCATGCTCCAGAGCGGTGACAGTCCCATTGAATAGCTGGTTCACAACCAAAATTAGATCTCCGGCTGAAATGGGAATCGACTTGCGAATGCGATCGGTAGTCTTCCACGCATAAGAACCACCCTCGAACTCCCCTGCGTATACGAGCAGAACCAGCTTATGTCGCTCGATATCACTATGCATTGGGAGGTGATCTCCGGGTTGGTAGGAAAACAGGTCGACTTCAATCCTACCGTATTGTGGGTCATAGCCAAACGCAATCGATGCCTTACGAAGCACTTTCTCAAGTTGGACCGCAAGCCCGACCGTTGATCCGGATATTTCTTTGGATTGACGTCGACCTAGATAAGACTCAGATACAAGTTCGCTTCTCTCGAATAGCCTGTCAACTTCGTCAATTAATTGCTGACTTAGGAACGAAGGAACAAACAGAGGCGCTAGAAGACCGCTGAATCTCGCTGATTCGATGAGTCGGTCTAGATCTCGCAATGCTCCGACTCGGATCATCGGGCGCAGACAAGAAAACTAAAAGCGGATCTAGGTCCCAGAGCTCCTTCCTCATCAATTATCTCCCCGAAGCATCCTGATTGGTGACGAACCTGAGCTTTGGCAATTCTTGAGACATTGCACAGCGAATGTGGCTGTCGGTTCAGATGCTGAGGCGTACTGAGATACCCATGAATCAAGCTCAGTTTTAGCCCGGATTGTTGATGAGCCAGTTCTTTGCTCGCCGTTCCACATGTTTTGGCGCCGCTCACTACCGGCTTTGGTGCGAACGGCGGATGGAACCGGCTTGTGAGGTTTGCGGCGATGGCTTGGCGGGATTTGAGCCCTTTGCTGATGTTGCACATGCGCTCCCCACCATCAATGCCGAGGATCGCGCTACAAACGAAGTGGAGGGCACGCGCTGGGTCAACATCGCGCTCACCAACCTCAAGCAGTGTATCGATGACGCCGAGCACACCTTCCGACAAGCCAAACATGCTCGACGCAATCTGGCCGGGGCGGCCTACCGCTTCAACCGACGCTTCGACCATCATGGAATGTTGTCTACGCTCCTGTGTGACATGGCCCGCTGCCCTCCTTGCTCGGAATCCATAGTCCAGGCCACCTCAATCTATTCGGAAGAGGTTCGGCGGTCATTACGTTCCGTTTTGCGTGCTAGAAGAAGCTGAGATGCGAACCGCAACCAAACACGTCCTTCCCGAACTTCATATGGCAAATCGGTCAGGAATCGTACTTCCCAGTCATCCCCCTCTAGGAGCTCCGTAATGCATTTCACTCGTTCGTTGAGTGCGGTGATATGGTTTTTGAAGTCGAGGGGAGATGCTAGAAGCAAGTATCCGCTAGGTTTCACCATTTCAAACAAGTGCCTATACAACCTTCGCGGGCTCGAATGTCGATCAATCAGATTCAAGCAGGATACGAATTCGAACACCTCGCCGCAGAACTCTTCGACATTTGAACAAACGTATCTGATCGCATCGAATGAAGAAGCTTTGCCTCGGTGAGTTTCAATCATACGTTGTGCCGATTCGACTAAGTGTGGATTTGGGTCGAGGAGCACTATGCGGGCAACACGTTTGAACAATCTCGCAAACTCAAAGACACCTCGTCCAGCCCCTGCACCAATGTCGCAAACACTAATTGGCGTTTTGAGTGTGCCTAAGCGAAGACACGTATTAAGGTGTCGTGAAAGCTCGGTAAAAAAAACTGGTCTCGCCGGATCAATCAGAGGGTTCGGCCAACCGAAGGAACGAGTGTGACCTGCACGACTTGGCCTCTTGTACTTGTCCGACCACTCCATCTCAATTCTCGTATGGAGATCGACCAGGTTGTTCATATCGGTTAGCTCGGTCTTCCTACAGGTTTACAGCGACCGTCGATCCGCATCTAAAGGCTAGAAGAAGTGCCTCCATCATTACATGCGTCGTGCGATGCGAACTGAGCGTGCTCTTAGTCTCTGAATCACGCAACCATGCTCTCATCAGCGCCCTATTGCTATTGCTATGAAACAGACCTTCAAACTGATCCTCTTTGAAATACTCAGTGCGACCAAGTACGGCCGCATTGAGATGCTGGCGAATAAGGGCCCTAGCGTCTACGCGTTCAACGCTTGGGACCTCACTACTTGTACTTCCATGTATGGGAACATCGTAGACAACGACGTGAACTGAGTAAAGCGCGGAAAACGTCGCATCCAAGCTAACAAGAGAGCAACGGCCTTTTCTGTTGTACCACTCGCCGTTCAAGTCTGGCCACGACCTCATAGATGTTGTGGACTGCTCAAAGGACATTGACCCGACAAGTACCGAAGCCCCATTTCTTGCGTCGCGAACTCTTATTGCGGCCACAACGTCTGTTTCACCGAACGAAGGACCAGCGTCATCTGGTAGATCCGTGTACTCACTAAGTGGGCCGAGCCGCTGGTCGATGTGTTTCGGGACTCTACATTGGTAATCATCGGGCGTCGCTGCAAACCCTGTTGCTTCAAAAGTGAGAAGGCCATGATTGTTTTCAAGGAGGCCGGCCCTTAGTACTTCCGATGCGAGATCGATATAATGGTAGGCGCCATGCATCATCATGCCGTAGCCAAACCTGTAAGGGTGGTCATTCGGATTAAGGAATTCAAAAGGTCTTGTCCAAACACCTCCGGCATGGCGAACGTGCAGAGATGTGAGTGGAGTGCGCAGTTCGCTGGAAAATTGGCGGATCCGATCAACTAACTCCGTCGTGTAAACGTCGTGGTACCGACTCAGAGTCATTACAGAGCACGTGGCTCCGGTGCGACGAGCAATTTCGTTTAATCGATCAAACCCCGACACAAGGCGAGATGGGTCAAATACTCCATCCACTGTCGGCGCAAACACCGGCTTCTCAACGAGAACGTCTTCTCCGCGTTGAAGGAAAAACTCCAAGTACCATTCATGCCACCTTACTTCCGTTGCGATGTAGACACGCAACGGGCAAAGGGCCTCAAATTTGTCCTCATGTAGTTGAGAGAAGCTTTCTTGTAGCTCGACTGTTGACTCGCCGGCGAGAAAATGAATCTGTGCTCCAGGCTCACCCAAGATACTCATGCGACTGAAAACGTCCTTCCTGTTTGTTTCCAAATCGACTATATCTACACGTGAGATCAAGCCCTGTTGGCGAGCGTCTTGAATTTCGGTCCAGTACTTATTTGACACGATTTCATCGAAACCGATAATCAGCAAGCAATATGGTGTCTTCGTTAGTCTTACGCTGTTCATCAAGGGGTGCTTTGCGCTATTCCACGGTTTTTGCGTAGGATCAAGAATCCCCCAAGTAGCTTCGTGCGGTGTTGCCTAGAGCCTCATTCCGTCGAAGAACGTTTGCGACCCTCATTGGATTTGTTTCATGGTAATCGAAGAACCATTTTATTTTTGACACTTCAAGTTTGGACTCTCCGAGGAAAGGAGTTTTGATGTCCATGTACCCCCAGCCCAAGGTCTTCACGACTTCTGAGTGCTGGAGATCCTCACCCAGAGGAGTTCCCATGCGCCTTCGGAACGTGGATACCGCGTAGTAAACATTTGTCCGGGCCAGCCACTCGTTTAGGGAACGAAGTGTTAATTCCGTTTCGTTTGGCAGTCCAACCATCACGAACGCCAGGGGCGACATTCCATTCGAGCGAATGACCGAAATGGCATCTTCTAGCTCGGCGCTGCCAAATTTGCCCTTTCCCAAGTAACGTCGCTGCTCGAGCACGGGTGACTCCACTCCGAGCCACACACCTTTGCAGCCAGCCTCCCTCATCGCGCTCAGCACTTCGACATCAAGGCAGTCAACTCGTGTTTGGCAAAGCCAGGACACATCGATGCTTCGCGCAACAAGTTCAACGCACAATGAGTGCACCCATTTCTTCGATAGCGTAAAAGTGTAGTCCAGGAAGAAAAAGTGTCGTAGCCCGTGCTCCTTCACCATGATCGCAATATCGCGGATTACTGATGAGACAGGTCTCATTCGAAACTTTCGGCCTGATATGAGATAGCAGAAGTCACAACCGAAAGGGCATCCACGGTTTCCGAGAACCAATCCACTCTTGACACGCCTAAGTTCCCCGTCTTCGAAGCCTTCGCTGAAATACTTGTCCATCATCGCGATGTCAAAGGCAGGTGCTTCTAGTGAGGCAAGCTCTGCCTCAGATGCTATACGGGGCCCTTGTGCTGGCCAAGTCTCTGTTTCGCTAATGCTTGAGCGCCATTCGGTGACGAACTCAGGAATTGCCCATTCGAATTCTCCCCTTATGGCGACATCAGCTCCCGTATAGGCCAGTGTCAGTTTAGGGTTAACCGTCGCGTGAGATCCTACACACAGGATTCGAGTAGGTGGCTGGATCAACGCCCTTAAGGTTTCAATGCATTGCTTCGCATAATCGAGCGACGGATAACATTGGGCGAGTTCGTAGTCGCTTGAGCAAACCGCAACAATATTCGACGTCGGGGCAAGCTTTCGAAGCTCGGAATGAGGATGCTTCGCCAATCTGAGATCCAGAAAATCGACGGTCACTCCCATGTGACGAAGCTTGCTCGCGGCGTGGAGCATGCCGATTGGCGCTTGCACGAGTGGCTGAGCGGTGCGAGGTGCGCTTGGAACTAACAACAGCACTCTCATCCTACCCATCCCCTGAAGCCATTACGGCGCCTTCGAAGAGGTTCTCCTGCAGGAGTTGGGTGCAGATCAGAATTAGGTTCACGTGCATCGGGACGGGCATGTCCAATCCAGGCAAGGCATCTGGTCAATCTCCATGTAGAGATAATTCTGTGAGCGAAACGTCTGACCAGATGCCACATTGGCTATAACTATCCGTCGCTTGGGTTCACCGCTATCACCCAAATTGCATCGATACTGATCTCACCACCTTCCACCTTCTTCCTATGAACCATATGCCTGTGGTTGTAGTGCCGTCAATCCCGAGAACCAGGTGTCGCGGTGGTCTTCCAAGGTCTTGTCATGGTAGCGGGACTCCGTTACCCGCCTTGACCTACCGCCGGCTGCGTGCAGCCGAAAAAGAGCTGAGCGTGACGCACTATCTCGAGCAAGCCGCGGCATCACAGCCACAGTCACGATCATGGCCATGGGCCATCCAGCGAGGTCCTTGCCGTCTGAGTGGCTGGAGGAGCTCGATCCTCAGAACTGGACACGCGTCGTTGGTCGATCCTGGGAACTGGTTCCTTTCGTTGGAAACAAGCACCGGAAGCGGTAATGGTGGTAGCGATTTCCGGGGAAGCCGTTGGCTGCTTGAGGCAGCATTGACTGACCTCGTTTGTAGAGTGGCTCCCCGACCCATTCCTGAGCACGCAGGGTGTCACGAGCTCTAGAGCCAGCGTAACAAGGCCGCGCCTGGATAGATGCTGCGTCGGAACCGGGGATCGATCCTATCAAGCATGTTGAGTGATCTGGCACTAGGGAGTTGGCCGTGAATGGCAGCGGCTGACGAATCAAGAGAGGACGCAGCTGGTTGTACGCGATCGCCTATCGGAGCACCCGCATATGCCCTGTCAGGGGCTGCGCCCCAACGCCATGGCATTGTGTACAAGCAACGTATGCCGAATACCCAGGACGCTGGCCGCTGCCCGCGCATAAGGCGCAACTGACCAGCGGTGGTGTGCACTCCACGAGCGCCACGCCCTTACCGCCGCAGACCTCACACGCCGTATCGGCGCTGTGTCGCGGCTTATTACCGCTGCCACCACAGAGGGCACAGGCGACAATGACTTTGTTGGATTCGATCTGCTGCAGAATCGTTATGGTCATTTGAGGCACTACAAATCTCCTATGGAACTTACAAGCTGGAAATTCTTGAAACATTGACGCAACAACTGTTCGATTATTCAGGACGATTTGATCTTGCGAGCCGCACGTGGAATGGGGAAGGTTAGTCCTGCAAAGGCTATTTGTCATGATTCACCGCATCAGCTGCCCGCCAGCGCTCCGTCACCGGCGCATAGTGCGAACCAAGAGGAAGACTCCAATGAGCAACGGCACAGCAACTAGATTGAACGCAAACAGCTGCGCGCTACGGATCATGGGAACGACCGATGGCATCGCCACTCCGGCATGCGTGGGGTAACCATAAGTTGGCCTATGGAACTTGGCCGTGGCAAAGGCTCGAAACAATCCCAACCCACTGATGACCGCTAGGGCTAATGCGCAGGCGAGCCAGGCCGGAAAGTAGTCAAAGCAATAGAGCCGGTAGACGTAGAAGCCCCATGCGCCATGGTAGTCCGACTCAACGATTGACAACGCGGCTCCACACAGCAGCAGCGAAATCAACGCATATGGCCAGATGCAGAGCCCTTGCACGATCAGGCTGGACCGTTGAATCATGGTTAGCCCTCCGAGTCTGAGTCGGAGGCAGGAACCACCGCGTACGGCGGTCCAATGAGCGCTAGTGGTCCAGTCACGCCCTTCCCGCCTGCTGCGGCGAAAACCGCGCCATAGAGCTCATCTATGGAATAGCGCTCCGGCCGCGCACCGAAACTGCGTCCGCATGCCTTCTTCATCACTTCAACCACGGCAAAGGGTGAGACACGCTGCAGACTGAGGCCGTACTCCGCCGCTGTGGCCACGATGCAATCGGCGACGATCCGCGCCCGTGCTTCAGCGTCCAGACCGTGAAACACCAGGAATCGTCCGATGCGGCCGACAATCTCGGCAGGGATCTGCGCCGCGAGAAGGTTGCGACGGCAGACCTCGTCTTCGATGACTGAATTGCCACGACCACTCAGACGATCGATGTTGGCAAGAATCTCCTCGGCACGCAGGTTGCTGGTGAAGATGAAGATCGCCGATCGGCAGTCCACTTCGCGCGTGCCACCGTTCCCGCCCGGCGACGAAAGCCGGCCCTGGTCCATTGCGTTCATCAACACGCGCAGGATGGACGGATGCGCCTTCTCGATCTCGTCGAAAAGCACGATGGTCCGCGGTTCGGCGGCCAGGGTATCCAGCAATTGGCTGCCGTCGCCATAACCCACATAGCCCTGCGGCGCGCCAAGCAGCTGGCTGACTCGATGCGCCTCCTGGTACTCGTTCATATCCAGCCGCAGGTACCTGTAAGTGGCCGGCGAGTCGTCCAGATTGCTCAGCGCCTCGGCGAGCACCTCCGCCGACCGGGTCTTTCCGACGCCCGATGGCCCCACCGCGAACAGCACTGCAGGCCGCGCTGGCTGTAGCCGTGCCAGTTGCCTGGCAACAGTCCTGGCAAGTTGCCGCGTCGCGTGTTCCTGGCCACGGACCTTCTGTGCCAACTGCCGCTCCAGCTTGGCGGCGTCAACGTAGCACGCTGCGGGTTCAGCCTGTTTCAGCTGCGCGCGAACGATGTCCATATCGGTCACGCCGTCAGCGGTCGACTGTCCTCTATCGACCGAGTGGCATCGAAAGGCGGCGCTCAGGGGGCCACGAATCCAGGCCTGCAACGACTCTGACGAGCCAAAGCTGCGCTCACCTCGGTGCAGCCACTCGCACACTTCACCCTGGATCGCCGGCCCGGGCGAAACCGGCCGCACATACAGTCGATACTGCTGACCAGTCGAACCGCCTTCGAAGCCGATGTCCGACATCGCCGGCTCGCAACCCGGCGGCATCAGTTGCTGGCGGAAGCGGACGCAAGCGCCGCGCGCCTGGGCGAACAGCTCCGCGTATGCCTGGTCGCTTCCTTCAAGAAACTGTTTCATCTGCGCATTCCTCATCAACTTGCTCGACTGCAGACTCGCCTCGCGCGTCCAGACCGGAACCCCACGCGCAGCTGCCTTCCTCGGCGTGATGCGCGGTCGTCTCTGCGTAAGCGTCCAAGTCCGTTGCTGGGGCATCTTCGGTGTCGGGCGCCACGCGCCAGATCGCAATCTGGGTCGATTCGAACTGGCCCTCGCATAGCCTGAGGTCACCGCAGCCGCCGCAGTCCTCGCAAGGCTCGAAACCGGTTTGAGGGTTTTCAGGTTCCTGCGGCAGCCACACCACATCGTCGAACAGCAAACGGCTCTTATCGGCACCGCGAGTGACTTCATCGAAGATGGCCAAACCCACGCTTTGCGCCAGATCCGGATCAAGGCGCAGTTGGACCAGATTGCGGTTGCCGATACGCGCCAGCAATCCGCCCCAGCGGGGATGCGTGGTACCATGGTGGAGTATCGCCAAGGCAACGAATCCCTTGATCGCATTGAGTCGGTCGGTGGCGAAAATGGGCGTGCCGCGCGAGCTGATGTCGTCCCTTTGCGCGTGCTCGCGAATGTGGCGATAGCGCCCGCCGGTGACACAGCGCTGGCATGCTGGAGTCACCCCAGGATAGCTAAAGGTCACTTCCGCGCCTCGCCCCTCCAGATAGACCTGGGCACTGAGGGTGGGAAGACCCAGGTTTAGGCCCAAGCGATTCACACGTGCCTGGGCCGGAAAGCTGTCGGTGAATCCGCAGATCAGGGTTTGGCCGGCATGAAGACCGTCTAACCGTTCTTGGCACAGCGCGCGGAATTGCTCGTCATTCAGATCGTCCAGTGAAACGGTCAGCGCCGTAACTTTGGCGTGAGGATTGATCTGCGCAATCCGTTCGCTGATGCAATCGACCTTGGGCCGATCGACATCTTTCAAGTAGACCTGTTGGGTGGCGACGTTCTCAATCGCCACCGTATCCGGATCGATCAGTACGAATTGTTCAATACCCGCGCGAGCCATACTCTCGATCCAATCCGCAGCGCCGCCGGCACCTACAACCACCAGGCGCGACTGCCGCATTCGCTCGAGATCATAGGCATCGGTTACACGTTCGAAAATCTGCGACCGCGTGGGCAAGTTGGTCGATGCTTGCGCGCCCGAAGCAGTTCGACGGAATGGCTTGCGCTGTCGTGCTGGATCAAGCATTAGGCAATCGAGAGGCTCCTCGGCCTCTAAGCGTGACCGCAGCTCTGGAGACAACAGGCGGATCAGACCGTCATCGTCGCCTTGGAGGAGGATCTGGGTTGGGACCAGCCTCACGACTTCTTCTGCGACCGCGGACCAAGGATGAACCGTGAATACGCCGCGATCAGGGACGGTTTGAATGATCGGCAAGAAGAGCTCATCGAGATCCTCAATGCCTCGCAGTATCCGTTTTGCGTAGTCAAGATCGCCACCGGAGGGAGAAATCGCACCCGGCGGATGACTATGTGCGAATCCCTTCAGACGGATGCCTTTCGGACCCCACGTCTCGTCGAATAGCCGATTGATTTTCTGATGGTCTGGTGTGTAGGTCACCGGAGAGTTTCGGCTGGTTTCCTCGAATACAAAGTGATCGATCCGATTGCCGCCGGAGCCCAGCACTCCGCCCGCCTCCGCAGGTCGTTGGCCGATCGAATAGTAGATCTCAGCAATGATGTCCCAGTTGATGCGGATCACCGACCGATTCTGGTTCAGCCCTGAATTTGGGTGAGTGCTAGCCATCAAAACGAGTTCCCTGTGCGAATGTAGTCTTGCGTGCTGTCTGCCCAAATCGCGGCCACCTGCTGCGCGTCATGAAACGTGGACAATGGCGCTGTCCAGCACACGTAGTAGCGACCACCGTCGCGCAGGCGGTGGGTGTCATGGAGCGACTCTGATCGACCACCGTAGCTGGGTTGGGACAGAATGAATGCACGCCAATTGCCATCAGCGAGCTGCTCAAAGCTGAAGTAGTAATCAGCTAGGCCGTCCTTGGTCCGATAGAAGATTGCTGCGATTTGCATTGATACTCCCCCGCACTTTGAGGTGGCCGAGCGTGTGGCCCGACCACCGAATGCACACCGCACCTAATGGAATGTTCCGGGCGGAATGGCGTCACCGCCGTGGAAGGTCCCGGGTGGAATGGCGTCACCGCCGAAAGACGTATTCGCGTACATTTGACACTCCTAGCTCGATTGGACTGAAAGCAGACTCGTGTTCGCGCCTGCTAACTCTTGGAGTGCCGAATCGGTGCCAACTGGTCGACGGTTGACTAGGGGTATCTGCAAGTCCGCCAATTTGCTTGACGTCTCAGGGGTAGTGATATGGTCGCATTAGCAGTCGCCAGCCAATGCGCGAGATCGCTCTTGCCCGCTCCCCGCTCTTGCCCGTTCATCACGAGCAGATGCCGCTATGAACTGCCGGGCGACAGGTCATATTCCGCCGCCGAAATGATCTAGGGACTCCCTGAATGACTCACGTGAGCCGCAACCCTTCGGGACGACGCCTCCATTTCTTGCTGAGAAGGGGGCCCGCCAGCTGCGT
>JAGRJL010000091.1:0-233 GCA_020442775.1 Lysobacterales bacterium
ATCTCGTTGCGCTTCTTCTCACCGCCGGAGAAGCCGGCATTGACCGCGCGCTGCAGCAGATCGTCGGGCAGATGGAGCACGCCCAGCTTTTCGCGGACCAGGCGCAGAAAACTCGGTGCATCGATCTCGGGCTCGCCGCGGGCCTTGCGCTGGGCGTTCAGCGCCGCGCGCAGGAAGTAGGTGTTGTTGACCCCTGGCAGCTCCACCGGGTACTGGAAGGCCAGAAAGACCCC
>JAGRJL010000091.1:376-610 GCA_020442775.1 Lysobacterales bacterium
CGTGCACTTCGCCGGCGTTGACCTCGAGGTCGACGCCCTTGAGCACCAGCTTGTCGCCCGCACGGACGTGGAGGTTTTGGATTTTCAACATGTGGCTATTTCCCGGCTATCTCATACTGCGCTGCAGGCGCATTCAGGTTGTTCAAAATCGTTGGGTAGTGCCGCCCGATTGATGTCTGCGAAGCGGTCTGGCCGCTCAGGTCAAGGACGTCTCGCTCATCCCACCGCTCCTTC
>JAGRJL010000091.1:749-1332 GCA_020442775.1 Lysobacterales bacterium
CGTCGGAGATCTTCGAAGTAGTGGCTTCGTGCTCGACGATCGCGCTGGGGTGCTTGACCTCGATATAGGGGAAGGTGTGCGCCCCGCACTGTTTGCCGATCAGCAGGGAGTCGCACTGGGTGTAGTTGCGTGCCAGTTCCGCGGTCTTCTCCATCTTGACCAGACCGCGATAGGTGTTCTGTCCGCGCCCGGCCGAGATCCCCTTGGAGATGATCTTGCTCTTGCTGCGCTTGCCCAGGTGAATCATCTTGGTGCCGGTATCGGCCTGCTGCCGGTGATGGGTCAGCGCCACCGAATAGAACTCGCCGACCGTGTCGTCACCGCGCAGCACGCAGCTGGGGTATTTCCAGGTGATCGCCGAGCCGGTTTCCACCTGGGTCCAGCTGATCCGCGAACGATCGCCGCGGCAGTCGCCGCGCTTGGTGACGAAGTTATAGATCCCGCCGACCCCGTTCTCGTCGCCCGGATACCAGTTCTGCACCGTTGAGTATTTGATCTCACCTTCTGTCAGCGCGACCAGCTCCACCACCGCCGCATGCAGCTGGTTTTCGTCGCGCATCGGCGCGGTGCAGCCCTCCAGGTA
>JAGRJL010000796.1 GCA_020442775.1 Lysobacterales bacterium
TACGTGGCTGAAATGGTTCGCCGCGAAGCCGAACAGCGCCTTGGTCCGGAGGCCATCACCGCCGGCTACCGGGTTTATACGACGGTCCAGGCGCCGTTGCAGGAAGCCGCCAACACGGCCGTCCGCAAGGAACTGATCGCCTACGACCGTCGTCATGGATTTCGCGGCCCGGAAGCGCATCTGGAACTGCCGGCCGACGACAGCAGCGACGCGCGGCGCGCCCTGCTGAACGGCTTCTGGGCGATTGCCGGCCATCTGCCCGCACTGGTGGTCGCCAGCAGCGACGAGCGCGGCGAGCTCTTGCTGAGCGATGGGCAACTGGTTGAGCTTGGCGTTGAGGAAGTGAGCTGGGCGCGGCGCTATATCTCCGAGAATCAACGTGGACCGACACCCAGAAAGGTCAGCGACGTACTCAAGCCGGGCGACGTGGTCCGGGTCGCGCGCAACGAGGAAGGCGGATTCGAGCTCTCGCAACTTCCCGCCGTGCAAGGCGCCGTGGTTTCCATAGACCCCGAAGATGGCGCGGTGAGAGCCTTGGTCGGCGGCTTCAGCTTCGCCCAGAGCAAGTTCAACCGGGCAGTTCAGAGCAATCGCCAGCCGGGTTCCAGTTTCAAGCCATTCGTCTACTCGGCCGCCCTGGAGCAGGGCTTTACCCCGGCGACCATCGTCAATGACGCCCCGTTGGTCTACGTCGATCCCTGGCTGGACAAGGTCTGGCGACCGCAAAACGACAACGAAAAATTCTACGGCCCAATGCGGCTGCGCGAGGCCATGGTGCTATCACGCAACCTGGTCTCGATTCGGGTGCTGGAGGCGATCGGGATTCCCTTCGCCCGAGAGTACGCCCTGCGTTTCGGCTTTGAACCGGACGCCATTCCACCCAATCTGTCGATGGCCCTGGGCACCGCCTCTGCACCACCCATCGCGATGGCGCGTGGCTATGCAGTCTTCGCCAACGGCGGCTTTCTGGTCACGCCCCACGTGATTTCCAGGATTGAGGGCCCGGATGGCGAGGTGGTCTATGCCGCCACACCGGCGCTTGCTTGCAAGGAATGCCCGGAGCGCATTGCCAGTGATCTGCTGGGTCTGCCGGAGCCCCCCAGCGCCGACAGCACCGCGCAGACCGCGCCTGCGGAAGATCCTGAACCGGCGCAGCTTCTGGATCCGTCGCAACAACCAATCGATGAGCATTCGCCGGTGTTGGCAAAACGGGTGATCGATGCCCGCAATGCCTTTCTGATCACCTCCATGATGCGAGACGTCATCAAGCGCGGTACGGGACGCGGCGCCATGGTGCTGGGCCGGAATGACCTGGCCGGCAAGACCGGCACCACCAACGAACATCGGGATGCCTGGTTCTCCGGCTTCAATGACCACCTGGTGACCACCGCATGGGTCGGCTTTGATCAATTCACCTCGCTCGGCAATGGTGAGTTTGGCGCCAAGGCAGCGCTGCCGATATGGGTGGGCTTCATGGGCAAGGCGCTTGATGGCGTCCCGGAGTCCAGACTGCTGCCGCCCCCTGGAATCACCACCGCCCGTGTCAGCAAGGAATCCGGTCTGCTGACCTGGCCTGGTGATCCGGTGGCGATGCTGGAATACCTGCGCGAGGAGGATTTGGAGCGCCTGGGCAATGCCAGCCGGCAAAATGCATCTGCCACATACGAAATCTTCTGATCGAGTCGAGACCCCGCAGAACGGTGGCGCGTA
>JAGRJL010000797.1 GCA_020442775.1 Lysobacterales bacterium
TGCAATTTACGACCGCCACCGACACAAGGCACACACGCAAACGCAGGACGCACGCCCGAACTCCGTTTGACCGGGGAGGTTCAGGACGCGTTCCCGATATTCCGTTCGATCCGGGGGTTGGGATCAAGGGATCCTCGGAGAACGGTTGATGGGTAGGTGAACCGCCCCGGGATTCTCCGGAGGGGAACCACAAGGGGTCTATCTTCAGATTTTCGCAGCTGAAGGTGGGCTTCAGGCAGGTAAGTTAGACTGACCGGAGACGGGGGTGTGGCTCATGGGGTACGCCTCGCTTGCGGGTCTCGACTCTGAAATGCCGCCCCCGTCACCTGCATCGCCCGAGACGTCCACCGTGGATGATGCCAGCCGTTTGGCCGTGGCTTCCAAGATAGAGATGACGCCGGGTGATTCCCGGCATTTGCGTTTTAGAGGACGATGAATCAGTTGCGGGTCGTCATGAGTTCGATCTGGATCGCGCCAACAGGCGCGAGAGATGCGGGGATCAAGCCCTTTCTGTGTGGTTTCGCCCTGCTGTTCTGGCTGATCAGTCCACTCGCCTGGCCACCGAGCCCGACGCAGATTCGCCAACGCCCGATCAACTCGACCACCAAATCCAAGCAGCAGTGCTGGCGGGCAACCGGGCCTTCATGGACCCGGTGCTGAGTGAGGACTTTCGCTTTTTCATGGCGACCGGCAAACTTGCCGAGCGCTGCGAGATGCTGTCGGGCTTCGTCAAAGCCGGGGCCTTCAGCGATCGTCGGCTGACCGCCGTGAGCGCCGACGTTCACGATGAATTGGCAACGACCAAAGGCCGGATCGAAGTGCAGACCGCTTCAGGGAAGCAGTACGCCGTCTGCCATCTGCGCTTCTACCCAAGGGCAGATAGGCGCTGGCGGCTGGTATCCCAGCATACCTTTCGCGGGCGGGTGGGCTTTGCGGAAGATTGCGCGCCGTTGAGCGCGGACGGCAATCCCTATCCCACCCAAGGCACCCGCCGACCCCGGCGCAGCGCCTGCTTGAACCCCAGCCAGGGCGTCAGCAGCAGCACTCGGGCCCAGGCGCCGGCGACCAGGGCGGCGCGCAGCAGTGCGGGGGTGTGTTCGGCGTCGAAGCGGCGGTAGTAGCGCAGCATCCCACGGTGCTTGTGCCAGGCGACGGTGAGGGGTTGGCCGGCGCTGGAGGTGCCTTTCCAGTGCGGCACCACGATGCGGGTATCGACATAGTTGGTATAGCCGGCCAGACGGGCGCGGCGACACAGGTCCAGATCCTCGCAGTGCAGGAAATAGCCTTGATCGAGGCCACCGAGCTCAGCGTAAAGCTCGCGGCGGATCAGCATCAGCGCGCCGGAGAGCGCCTGTACCTGTACCAGGCCGGCGACCTTGGGCGGCGGACAGGCGATCGCCCAGTCGGGTCGGTCGAGGATGCGGGCCAGACGGTCACCGCCCAGCGCTCCCAGCACCGCGCGCAGCGGGGTGGGATCGCGGCGCAGGCTGGCCGGCTCGATACGACCGTTGCGGTTGACCAGCAGCGCGCCCATCAGCCCCAAATGACTGAGCCCGGCGGCCGCCTCCAGCAGCTTCTGGGTGGCGTCGAAGGGCAGATAGCAGTCCGGGTTGAGCAGCAGCAGCCAGTCGCCCTTGGCCTGGGCGGCGGCGCGGTTGCAGGCGTGGGCAAAGCCGGGGTTGCCGGGATTGTCGATCACCCGCAGCTTCGGGTGCTGGCGCTCGCTGGCCGCCAGGGCGCTGACGCTGCCGTCGCCCGGCGCGTTATCGACCAGCAGCAGTTCGGCCAGATTCGGGCTGTCGAGCACTCGCGCGACGCACTCGGGCAGGGTACCGGCGCAGGCATAGCTCACCACAATGACGCTGATCGATTCAGCGCCGGGCTGGCTGTCTGCGCCGCTGCTCATCGAAATCGGCCGGCTCAGGTGGACTCGGCCGCGCGCTGCAGCCAGGCCAGCCAGCGCGGGTTCCAGTCGGCAATCTGGCGCAGTTCGGCGCTGAAGCGTTCCTCCGGGTCCGCTTCGCCGGCGTAGCCAGCGAGGCCATCGACCTCCTTGCTGAGCAGGGCACGTGCATTGCCTTCGACCAGCGCGATCACGTCGTCGCGCCAGGGCGTGGGCGGGGCGGGAGCGGTTTCCAGCTGGTGCTGCATCCCGGAGACCAGCTGGGCCCGCGC
>JAGRJL010000798.1 GCA_020442775.1 Lysobacterales bacterium
AGCCCACCGCCGAGGAGGTGTAGCCAATGTCGTTGATCACCTTGCGCACCAGTTCCTCGAGATCAACCCAGGCGGTGGTGGTGATTTCGCCGGCGACGATGGCGACGCCGGTCTTGACCATGGTCTCGCAAGCCACCCGGGCGCGCTTGTCCTGGCTCAGGATCGCATCCAGGACCGCGTCGGAAATCTGGTCGGCAACCTTGTCCGGATGCCCCTCGGACACCGATTCAGAGGTGAACAGGTACGCGGTCATGTATCTATCCTTTTGTCGAGATGAAGCGATGAATGCATTGGCAGGGCGCGGATGATACACGCAGGCGCGCGCCGGGGCACCCATTGCGCCGAGCCCGTTCAGCCTGCGGCTACACCCAGACTACATCAAGGCCATCGGCGTGCCGTTGCAGTCAGATTGCAAAGCGCCACCCTTGCCATCTTAGCGTCGCAAAGCTGCCATCGCGATGTTTTGCGGCGGATCCATGCTCGTCGGGACGCGCTTGGAGATCCACCATGCAAGCCTTGGAGCAAACCCTGGGGCGGCGCCTGCCGGCCTGGCTGGGCCAGAGCAGACCGAAGCTGGCGAAATCCATCCTCAAAGTCGCCGGTATCGACCGGGTGCAGACCTTCCTTTCCGACCACGCCGAGCTGCCACCCTTCGCCTTTGTGGATCAGGCGCTGCGCTTTCTCGACTGCCGCTATCAGGTAGACCAGCTGGAGCGCGAACGGGTGCCGGAGCAGGGGCCGGTGGTGATCGTGGCCAATCATCCGCTGGGTGCGCTGGACGCGCTGGCGCTGATTCATTTCATTGGGCAGGTGCGGCGCGATCTGAAGGTGCTGGCCAACGACTGGCTGCTGCAGCTGCGGCCCTGGCTCCCATACTGCTGCCGATTCCGGTACTGGGCCCGGGCGCGTCACACGCCGGCTGGCGCGAGGCCAAGGCCGCGCTGGCTCGCGGCGAGGCGGTGCTGGTCTTTCCCGCCGGCGAAGTTTCGCGGCTGGGGATCACCGGGGTCCGCGATCGCCGCTGGAGCCCCGGCTTTCTGCGCCTGGCCGCCGGCGTCCAGGCCCCGGTGCTGCCGGTGCACATTGGTGGCCGCCACGGTTTGGGCTTCTACGGTCTGTCGCTGCTCGCCAAACCCCTGGGCACGATCCTGCTGCCGCGCCAGCTGAGCCGGACCAGCCAGACCCGGCTGCCGCTGCGGGTAGGGCGGCTGGAGTCGCCACCAGCGGCGTCGGCCGACCGCCACAACCTGCGCCGCGACGCTGCGCGGCTGCGCCGGGTGGTCTATGCACTGCCGCGCTCGCGTCGCGAGAACGGCCTGGCGGCGATCGCCCCGCCCACCGAGGGCCGCGCGCTGATCCGCGCGATCGGCGCCTGCGAGCTACTGGGGCATACCCCGGACGGCAAGGAAATTCGATTGGGCAGGAGCGATCTGGATTCGCCGCTGATGGCCGAGATCGGACGGATGCGGGAGATTGCCTTTCGCGCAGTCGGCGAGGGTAGCGGCAAGTCCCGTGATCTGGACCGCTACGACCCGCATTACCAGCAGCTGCTGCTGTGGGATCCAGCCCAGCTGGAGCTGGTCGGGGCCTACAGGCTGGGTCCCTGTGCCGAGTTGCTCGATGCTGGCGGCATTCGTCAGCTCTATTCCGCCAGCCTGTTCGATCTGGAACCGCAGCTGCTGACCAAGCTGCCGCAGGCGCTGGAGCTGGGCCGCAGTTTCGTCCAGCCGCGCTACTGGAACTCGCGCAGCCTGGAGTATCTGTGGTTCGGGATTGGCGCCTACCTGCGTCATCACCCGCAGATCCGCTATCTGTTCGGGCCGGTATCGATCAGCGCCACTTTGCCGGCTGCGGCGCGCGAGCTGCTGGTGGGCTACTACGGACATCATTACGGCGACCCCGGTGGCAATACCCGGGCGCGTCATCCCTTCCGCTTCAGCACTGCGGCACCGGCATTCGCCGAGGACTGCATGGAGAGCGCCTTCGTCGATCTGAAGCAGCAGCTGAGTGCGCTGGGCTGCAGCGTGCCCACTCTCTACAAGCAGTACACCGATCTGTGCGAGCCGGGTGGGGTGCAGTTCCTCGCTTTCGGCGTCGATCCCGATTTTTCCGGCTGCACCGACGGCCTGCTGTGGCTGGATCTGGCACAAATCAAGCCGCGCAAGCGCGCTCGGTATATCGAGGCACATTCAGCCGCTACCGCACGACCACCGCTTCAACCAGCCAGGGAGCTTGCACATGCGTAGTCCGGAGCCCTATCAGCTGCGCACCGTGTTCATCTCCGATCTGCACCTGGGCTCGCGCAACTGCCAGGTGGAGCCGCTGATTGCCTTTCTCGGCCAGATCCATGCCGAGCGCATCTATCTGGTGGGCGATGTATTCGACCTGTGGTGGATGACCCGCT
>JAGRJL010000799.1 GCA_020442775.1 Lysobacterales bacterium
GGCTGGGGTCGCCGTTGGGACGGATAATGTGGGCCTTGGGGTATCCGACTACCAAGCCAGAGTTTTTCAGGGTGAACTGCTCCATCGCGCCGTAGGTGCTGGCCAGATCGGCGGTTTCCTCGCCAAGGATGGTGGCAAAGCCGTAGTCCTGGCTCATCGCCGCGACGGTCACCGCGTTGGAGTAGGAGTAGCGATTGATCAGCACGTAGACCTGTCCGGAAAAGCGCTCTTCCGGCGGGGCAGGCTCAACCCACGGCAGCTCGAAATTGACGACCTCGCCGGGCTGCTGGCCGGCGTAGAGCTCGGCAAACTGCGCCGAAACTTCGCTGAAACCCTGAGCCAATCGAGCCGCATTGGAGGCGGTGGTGGCTTCACTGATCTTGATCCGGAACTGGCTGCAGAAGCGGAATGGTTTGTCCGCGATCCGGCGCACAATCAGATCAGAGAAGCTGTTGTCGCCACCCGGGTTATCGCGCAGATCGATCAGCAGCGAGTTCGCATTGGCCTCCGCGAACTGCGCGAAGCTGCGCTCGACGAAGTCGGAAAAGCCGCGACTGTCCCAGACGCTGGCGGCCTCGGGGTCATCGTTATAGAAAGGCCCCGGGCGCAAATAGGCCAGGCCCCGATCGAGCATCCGCGCCTCGCGCTTGCTCCAGTTCAGCGCCAGCGAGGGCGACCGCTTCTCGGCTGCCAGGCGCATCTGCGCGCGATCCAACGTCGCTACGCTGACCCGGGAGAGGCTGCCATCGGCGCTACGCAGGTCCAGCTGTACCGAGGCCACCTCGCCCAGTTCCAGCCACAGCAGTGCGCCGAAGCGCAGCTCCAGCAGAGTATCGGCGAGATAGTCGTTGTCCGCCGATACGTGAGCCAACAACCGCGACCGCCAGGCCGCCGCGGGCTCCCCGTTGATCGAGAGAATCTGGTCGCCTGCCTGCGGCTGGCTTTCGCTACCCGGATTGCCCACCACGAAGATCCGCCCGTCGCGCAGCTTGAGCTCCAGCGGCAGCATTGATCCGCCAGCCGCGCGATAGCGCTCGAACTCCAGCGCGGGGAAGTCGATGCGCGCGTGCGCTACCTGACCATAGGCGGTGAACTTCTGCAGCTCAATCTGCAGATCGAAGGCGCTGATCGGCTGCTCCAGCTTCCGGCGAAGCTGCTGATAGCGCTGCTCGTAGTCGCTGTGGCTGCGATTGGCATAGAGGTCAAAGTGGGCGTGCTGCAGGGTCTGGTAGAGCTGGGCCAGATCGGCCCGCGCGGCCTCGGCGCTGATCATGGTCGGCGCTGCGGGCGTGGGCGTCTGCGCTAGGACGGACTGATCGATGGTCGCCGCCAGGCACAGACACCACCCCAAAAAGCAAGGAAGAAATG
>JAGRJL010000800.1 GCA_020442775.1 Lysobacterales bacterium
CTGCGCTGGATGTCCTCACGCGAAATCACCTGTACCGGGGTCTGCCCCTGGATCGCCGCGCTCTTGATGCGCGATCCGGTGACCTCCACGCGGTCCAGCTGACGAGCTTCGTCTTCCTGGGCTTGTGCGGCGGCAAATGGCAGCGCTGCGAGCAGCATTGCCGGCAGCAGACGCAAGCGCCACTGCGGTTGTGGTCGGGTATTCATCGAGCCTCTCCATCGAATTCACCGTCTGCAGCGGGACCTGCAGAGCAAGGCGTCAGAGTTTGTAAATAATTCGTGAATATTTCGCAAGTTCCCAAAGGTCATGGTGGTCAATTCCGGTCGCTGAAGCGCGTTCCTTCGCCGCCGCAAGCGGGTTGCTGCCAGCGTTTTTTGGCAGACCGGGGAACCACGGATGGGTAAGTCGGACGCCAGTCTGCCGTGGCTGGCGCGGTGGCCAGGCGCGATCAGGAAGTGCGTTTCGAGGCCCCGCCGAAGCTCGCTCTGTCGTAGCCAATCAAAGCGAGCTGGAACTGGCCCTGGGCAACCACGAAAGCTGATTGAGGACGGTTGATGGCGAGGTCGGCGGACCACCCGAGGGGTGGGAGTGCTTCGCGGTAAACAGCCGCACTGCCGACCATCCGCGCGGCGGCTTCGCGGGCGGTGCGGTGTGGGTGGCTACACACCGAGCCGCAAAACGGCCGACCGAGCGGATTTGCGGCCTTCTGCCTAGCCAAAAAGCACCGGATCAGCGCGCGGGTGCTGCCGGCGCCCAGCGATGGTCCCGAAGGTGTACAAGATCTGCGCCTGCGGATCCGCGAAGCCGCCGAGCAGCGTGACCTGCTGGAGACTCCGGTCTGCTAGTGCGCTCACATAAGAGTCCGATCAGGGCGGGCGACGCCCGCCCTGATTTCCCGGATTGCGGATTTCTTCCGGGCTGTTGCCCTTCTGGCAACTGGAACTGGCTACTGGAACTCGGCAACTAGAACTGATAGCCGATGCCCAGATTGAGCCGGTCGTCACCATCGTTGTCGCCAGGGCCGTCCTGGAACTGATAGTCGGCTTTCAGCACCACGTTGGCATGAGGCCAGTAGTTGACCCCGATGTCGGCCTGACGCCACTGGCTGTCTGCCGAATCGCCGGCGCGGTTGTCCCACTCGTTGTAGCGGGCGAAGAAGCCCAGGTTGGGCGAAACCTTGTAGGAGGGCTCGATGTAGAAACCGTCCTGCACGTCGGCGCCGATCGCCTCTGGCCCCGCACCATCCAGATCCCAGCGCGCATAGAGCGCGCGCAGGCCGAAGCTGCCTGCGGTCCAGATCGCATGGGCTTCGAACAGCCGCGCCGCGCCGGCGCTGGGGTCGGCGCCCTGGGTGACGTCCTGCTGATGCTGGAAGCTGGCCGACAGGCGCAGGCCCGGGATGCCGGTGTATTTCAGCCGCGCGGTGAAGGCGGCGTCCTTGGCAATGGCCTCGGCTACCTTCTGCCGTCCCGAGCGCACCGCGTAGTTGGCGCCGGCGCTGGTGGCCAGTCCCGAGTGCACTGCGGCGTCCCAGCCAAAGCCGTCGCCGAATTCGCCGGTCAGCGCAGCACCGGCTTCCCACCAGGTGCTGGGAATGATCCGGCTTTCCACCGGATTGCGCTCCACCCCGTAGAAGGTGTTGGGCTCGTGGACCTCGTTGAGGATGCCGACCGGCATCAGGAACAGACCGCCCTTGGCGCGCAGCTGCGGGCTGAGGTCGTATTCGATGTAGGCCTGCTCCAGCTCCACCTCGCCCGGCTCGCCGTCGCCGGCCAGCGCATGCTCGATCTCCAGCTCCGAATTGAAGCGCAGGCGATCGCTGAACTCGTGATTGAAGAACAGCACAAATCGGTGGAAGTCGATCTCGTCGGCATCGCCGGCGTTGTAGTGCAGCTC
>JAGRJL010000801.1:0-470 GCA_020442775.1 Lysobacterales bacterium
GACGAGCAGCACCGCTTTGGGGTGCATCAGCGCCTCGGCCTGCGCAACAAGGGTGTGCAGGATGCCTACTGCCCGCATCAGCTGGTGATGACCGCGACGCCGATTCCGCGCACGCTGGCGATGAGCATGTATGCCGATCTGGATGTGTCGGTGATCGACGAGCTACCGCCGGGCCGCAGTCCGATCACCACGGTGGCGGCCAGCCAGAATCGCCGGGATGAAGTGGTCGAACGGGTCCGCGCTGCCTGTGCCCAGGGCCGGCAGGCCTATTGGGTCTGCACCGTGATCGAACAATCAGAGACGATCGAGGCGCAGGCGGCGGAAGACCTGCATGCCGAGCTCAGTGATCAGCTGGCGGAGCTGCGGGTGGGCATCGTCCATGGCCGCCAGAAGCCAGCCGAACGACAGGCCCAGATGAACGCCTTCGCCCACGCCGAGCTGGACTTGCTGGTCGCGACCACGGTGATCGA
>JAGRJL010000801.1:570-3348 GCA_020442775.1 Lysobacterales bacterium
GGGCGTGGGGCCCAGGCGTCCAGCTGTGTGCTGCTGTACAAGCCGCCGCTGGGTGAGCTGGCGCGCAAGCGACTGGCGGCACTGCGCGACTCCCAGGATGGTTTCTACATCGCCGAGCAGGATCTGAGCCTGCGCGGTCCCGGCGAGCTGTTGGGTTTGCGCCAGTCGGGCGAGGTGGGCTTCAAGATTGCCGACCTGGTCAGGGATGCCGATTTGCTGCCAACCGTGGCTGAGCTGGCTGATCAACTGATTGACCATTCCAGCGAGCGTGCCGAAGCAGTTGCCCGGCGTTTTCTGGGGGCCAATTTGCGCTATGGATTGGCTTGACTGCAGTCGACTGTGCGGGCCTTCCGTCGCTCCGTGAGTGATCCGTTTCGTCACAGTCTTGCGCTCGCTCATAGACAGTGCGGTTGGTCCGCTGTGCCATAATCGACCGGTCTGATAGCAGTGGTCGCTGGCCCGCTGGGGAGGCGGTGCTGATTTTGCCCTTGCGGCATCATGCAGCGGTTTTCGGCCACTTTCCGCCACACCTGCAGGAGAAACGCATGTCGACCAGCAAGCTCACGCTGTCTGATCCGGATTCCGGCCGATCGGTAGACCTCCCAATCGTTCGCGGCACGCTGGGAGATCCGGCCCTGGATGTGGCCCGGATCAACCGCGATCTGGGCTACTTCACCTTCGATCCGGGCTTCGTGTCGACCTGCTCCACCCGCAGCGCGATCACCTATATCGACGGCGATGCCGGGGTCCTGCTCTACCGCGGCTACCCTATCGAGCAGCTGGCCGAACAGTCCAACTTCCTGGAAATCGCCTATCTGCTGATCAACGGCGAACTGCCGAATGCCGCCGAATATGCCGATTTCACCGAGCAGGTGACTCATCACACGATGATTCACGAGTCGCTCAAGACCTTCATGAACGGCTTCCACTACAACGCCCATCCGATGGCGATGCTGTGTGGAATGGTCGGTTCGCTGGCGGCCTTCTACCATGACTCACTGGACCCGGATAACCCGCATCACCGACTGGTGACCGCGATTCGTCTGATCGCGAAGATGCCCACCATTGCGGCCGCCTGCTACAAGCATATGGTCGGCCAGCCGGCGGTTTATCCGAAGAATTCACTGGGCTACTGCTCGCGTTTCCTGGACATGATGTTCAGCGTTCCCGCCGAGGACTATGAGGTCGACCCGGTAGCGGCCAAGGCGCTGGATCTGCTGTTTATCCTGCACGCTGATCACGAACAGAATGCCTCCACCTCCACGGTCCGGCTGGTCGGATCCAGCGGCGCCAACCCGATTGCCTGTATCGCAGCGGGCGTGGCGGCCCTGTGGGGACCCGCCCACGGTGGTGCCAACGAGGCGGTGCTCGAAATGCTCACCGAGATCGGGACCAAGGATCAGGTGAGCAAGGCGGTGGCCAGGGCCAAGGACAAGAACGACAACTTCCGGCTGATGGGCTTTGGTCATCGGGTCTACAAGAATTTTGACCCGCGCGCCAAGATCATCAGCAAGATGACCCATGAGGTGCTCAACAAGCTGGGCATCCACGACCCGCTGCTGGAAGTAGCGATGGCGCTGGAGGAAGTGGCGCTGAAGGACGACTATTTCGTCGAGCGCAAGCTCTATCCCAATGTCGATTTCTACTCGGGAATCATCTACAAGGCGCTCAACATCCCGGTCGAGATGTTTACCGTGATGTTCGCGCTGGGCCGCACCGCCGGCTGGATCGCCCACTGGCTGGAGCAGAACGCCGAGGGCAACGTCAAGATCGGCCGCCCGCGGCAGATCTATACCGGACCGGACCAGCGGGTCTATGTGCCGATGAGCGCGCGCAGCTAACCCGGTTCCTCAAGGCAGAAGGCGCCGCCTCGCGGCGCCAGACGCCCAATCTCCGGACGCCGGGCGACTGCAGCGTATACGCTGCGCTGGACCGTTCCTCGGGTCGACAGGGGTATCGGTGGCGATCAGTTGTTCGGCCTCCGCCGGGTTTGCCGACGCCAGGCGCATCGCCGCAGGTCGCCGACATCCGCCCCGCGCGTGAGATCAATCCTCAGCGGCGGAAGGATTCGGTCCTTCAGTGCTCAGGGCCGACGCCGGATCTGCCTTGCTGAGCCATACCGCATGTCCGTGGGAGAACAGCGGCATGCGCTCTGCTCGAATGGGCAGCACGTGGATCTGCGCATCCATTCCAGGCGTGCCAATCACGAACCCAGGTGCGGTCCATTCGGGCCCGCCTTCGCGATGACTCCAGCGTTGCTGGGTGGCCTGATAGGACAGGCCCCGGTCCATCAGCAGCCGAACGATGGCCTCAGCCTCGTCGTCAAAGATCACCAGATCCAGCTGCGCCGCCTGAGCGGCAAGCCCGACCGCCGGCAGTCCCAGCAAGTAAGGCTGGTGATCGCAGAGCAGCGCCGATACGGCAGCGCTGGTTAGTTGGGTCAGGCGCAGACGCTCTCGATACGCGGCTCCCCCGAACAATTCGACTTCAACCTCGAGCGCGGCGCGAAGTGCGGTGGCATGCTGACCCAGCTTGACCTCACGCAAACCGTGCCTGCGCGCGTGCTCGCGCCACGCTGCCTCCAGCGGCAGGTCGTCGCGCACGACTGCCCTGGCTACTTCCCCCAGACAGCGTTGCAGATCAGCATCGCGACGCCGGTTGCCAGCGGGGATTCGAGCGGATCTGCGCGCCACCTTGGGGTCAGTCTCCGGGACCGCTCAGAAGATTTCGTAGGTTGCCGATGCGCTCTGCCTGCTGGCATTGCCCAGGCGCTCCAAA
>JAGRJL010000802.1 GCA_020442775.1 Lysobacterales bacterium
TCGTGGGTTCCATCGAACAGACCCGGGTTGATATCCGGATTGGCGAAAGCCTGTTCTCCGGGCGCCTGTATGGTCAGGCAGATCAGGTAGAGCTTGATGCAGGCACCGATATCCCGGTCGGTGCATTCGCCAGCGGATCGCTGGAGCCGCTGGCTTCCTCCACGGTGGCGCTTGAGGACGGAGAACGCTATCTGCTGCTGCTCAGCGGCGACGGCGAAAGAGAGCCCTACCGGATCACGCTGGTGCCCGATCAAACCGGCGTCAGTCAGGGCGTGGCGCATGCGCTGCTGGTCAATCTGGCGTTCCTGCCGACCGACCAGCCTGCGACCGCAACGCGCTGGCTGCAGGACGTCGTGCCGGAGCAGAATCTGGTCGAACTCGGCTATGCGCAAGTCAGTCAGCTGGAACTGCCGCTGCTCGATGGTCTGCGCGCGGACATCGCCATTCGGCGAAGTGACGATGGTGCCGTGCTGGTAGATCCGCGAGCGTCCGCGGTGAGCGAGGAACGCGTTATTTTGCTGTTGGCTGGTGATGCCAATGTCGCTGCGCTGCAGGTGGATCTGATTGGCAGCCAGGCTACCGGAACAAGCTCCCTGGAACTGCTGGAGCTGGGCCCGGTGGAGATCCAGCTGGTCCACGGGGCGGCATTTGTCGGTGCCGCAACGGTTCCCGGTGACGCCTTTTTATCCGCCGATGGAGGCAACGTGTTGCGGCTGGGCTATGCGACCAGCAGTTCTCCCATCATCCTGGCCGAGCAGGGTACCCACCGATTCGGGGTCACCAGTGCCAGTGAAGTCGATCGCGCCGCATTCGCTCTGCTGGAACTGGAGGGCAATCGCCGTTATTGGGTGGTGGCGAAGGCCTTCGCCAGCCAGGCCGACCCCCTGGTGGACCCTGAGCCCTTTGTCGCGATCGAGATGGATGCCGAACCCGACCCCGACCTGGCCAAGCTGACGCTGAGCTACGTGCCCTCACTCTCCGGCTTTGAAGGGCTGGATTCGGTTGCCCTGCGCGAGGACTCCGGCAG
>JAGRJL010000092.1 GCA_020442775.1 Lysobacterales bacterium
CCGCCACCGCTGAGGAATCCGCCGTTGAGCTGAATCGTGGTACCCGACTGCAGGGTCGCTCCTGCTGCCACTTGGGTCATTGCCCCAGGGCCGGTCTGGGCGTAGGTGTCAATGCTCAAGACCTGCGACTGAATGTCCACAGTGCCCTGGTTGCTCAAGGCGACGGGACTGCTGATGAAGGCATCGTTGCCCAGGCCCACACCGACCTGTCTCAGCGTACCGAGGTTGGTCACCATTGCCGTCCCGCAGCTTCCGCAGCCTAGATTCACCGGTATCCCGGTATTGGCGGCAAGATCGAGCTGCCCGGTCGCGCCGATGGTCAGCAAGCTACCACCATCCAGGTTGATCGTCCCGGCCTGCAACTGGGCGCTGCCATCGATGTGGAAATCGATATCGGTCAGCGTCAGGACGTCCGACCCCGCATTTGGCAGGAACGCGCTTCCGCCCATCACTGACGTGAGCGTCTGTACCCCAGTCGCCCCATTGATCGAGGCGTTGCGAGCGAACAAGCCACCAGCAACGTTGATCGGCCCCTGTGTGTTCAAGGTGGACCCTCCGTCCACCACCAGCGTGTTCATGTTGAGCGGTCCAGCCTGCGACCAGCTCAATGTCGATCCACCCAGCAAATCAATTCGGGTGAGGCCGAATATCCCCTGCAGGTCGATCACTGCGGCACTGTCGATGTACAAACTGGAGCTACCGGTCAGGTCGCTGCCGGCCGGGAAGGTGCGGCTGTGCCCAAGCAACAACAGGCTGCCCGGGTTGTCGACCATGTAGTCACCGGTTTCCAGGCCACTGCGTTGAATGATCAGCGCACCCGCGTTGATGTCCACCGCCCCGGAGTTATCGAACGGGAGGTCAACGGTCATCTGCTGACCACCGTTCATCGACAGCGTGCCCTGATTGTCGAGCAGATTGCCCGGGTCGGCATCGTCCGCGACGATGGCCGCGATAGCGCCGCCTGGCATTGGGAAGTCAAATACGCCGCTGGTGCTGTTGACGATCTGACCACCGTTGATCACTCGGGTGCCGTTGCCTTGTACCTGCTGCAAAAGGCCATCATTGATGATCTGGCGCCCGTCCAGCAGTCGCGCGAAGAGATCCCCGGGGGTGCCCGCGATCACGCTGGTCGCGCCCATGTCCAGCACCAGCTGCTCGCCCGGGCCGCCAAAAATGACCCCGGCATTCCAGTTGAGAGCGCCAACGATGGTCGGCGTGGCCATCCCACCGAAGGCCGATGCAGGGTCCAGCAACTGCAGTGTGGTGATCGAGGGCGTACCCAGATTGAACAGCACCTGTGCCGACTCCACCCGAACGGTGCCGGTCAGGGTGAAGGCACCGTCGATGTTGTGCAGACCCGGCACGGCGGGACTCGGGGTGCCGAACTGCAAATCGCCGGACCCGCTGAAGGAGCTGGCGCCGTCGAACCCCTGAACGCCCTCGGCCAGAATCAAGGTCGCGCCGGCGCTGACGTCCAGATTGCCGCTGAATCCGCCGTTTCCGCCGAGCAGCAGGGTCGCGCTGGCGACCTGGAAATTGCCCATGCCGACGAAGTCCACGCCATTGCGCAGCTCGCCGTCGGAAGTTCCAGATTTCTGAATCAAGCCGTCATTTTGCACAACAGCGGACGCCCCGCCGGTGCGGTCGATGTATTCCACCGGGCCATTGAACTGCCAATTCCAGACTCCGGAGGAGCTGTTGTTGATCAGCGTGTCCTGCAGATGGATCAGGCCGGAGCTCCAGTTGATCATGCCGTCATTGATCAGCTGCCGGTCGGTCAGAAACTTGTCGCCACCGGTCCAGTTGGAGATCGCCACCGAGGACAGGGTAATGCTGGGGCTGGCAGCGGTGGCGGCGAGGGTGCCGCCGCTCCAGTCGAAAGCGCTGCTGACGATCAGGTTGGCATCGCCGACCAGGGTGCCGCCGGTCATCTGCAGCACGTCGACGGTCTCGTCACCACTCAGATCGACGGTTCCGGCGTTGATTATGGCTGTGTCCGTGGGCCCAGGTGTTCCCGCAACCGTTCCGCTGCCGGTACCGCAGTTGCTCCAGGCGGCGGGGTCGTCCCAGGTGCTGGAGCCGCCATTCCAGGTGCAGATCGCCGGGCCCGCTGGCACCAGCGCACTGAGATAGATGTCCAGCAAGCCGTTGCCGTCACCCGGGCTGAGATTGGAGGCGCTGGAACTGAACACCGCGGTGCCGCCGTCGCCGCTGATCGCCACATCGGGCTGGTAGCCGTCACTGGCAAATCCACCCATGTTTCGACTCACCTGGGTGGTACTGGGCGGGGAGAGTTCCCGTAAATAGACATTGTTGGGTGTGGTGGGTGAAGGCACGCCGCGGATCGCCTTGCTGCCGCGGATGACGACGATGCCCGAGTCGCGATTGACGAAAAGAATGCGATTGCCATCGGTGCTGATGTCCACCCGCTCGGTGACATCGGGAATCTCGGCATTGGAACCATCCAGGCTGACCCTGAAGGTCGTCGGACTGGCGCCGAGGGTGCGAACAAAGGCGTCCGCCGCCGAGTTCAGATCGCTGGGGTCGAGGTTGTCGCCGTCGGACAGGAACACAATGGAGTTGCCGTCTCCGGCGATTCGCCCCCCGAAGGAATTGCCATTGCTGATCAACGGGGTGGGCATGGTGTTGTCAACGCTCACCACTTCGGTGGTCATCAGACAACGATCGCGCACGAAGACATAGGAGAAGCCGCCGGGCGCGATCGGATCCAGGTTGCTGGCGTCAGACTCGAAGCTCACTTTGCATCCATCGTCGGAGATCGATGGATCGCTGGCGAAGGAATCGGCGGCGATACCGGCAGTGTTTACGCTGACATGCTCAATCGAGTCACCGATGCGGTCATAGACGTAGACCCGCGGCATCGACACGCCGAAGCTGGGCGACACCAGATCGGTTGCGGAGGAGGTAAAGGCGACGAAGTTGCCATTGCCCGAGATCACCGCTTCGTTGCTTTCGCCATCGCTGGCATTGGCGGCGCCGAAAGCGTTGCTGATCCGAATCAGACTCGCGGGAGCGCCGGCTGTTGGAAGCAGAAAAATGTCCGAAGCGCCGTTGCTGTCGGCGCCGACCACCAGATTGGTCGCCACGCTGGCGAAAACCGTGAAGGCGCCGTCATTGGAGATCGACGGATCGAAGCTGTCGCCATTGGACTCCGCGCCAGCAGTGGTCAGTGAGATTCGGCTTGGGGGGGCCGGTCGATTCACGCGAAAGATGTCGGCTGACCCATTGCCATCGCCCGGCACCAGGTTGTTGGCCAGTGAATCGAAGACCACCGTTCCGCCGTCACCGCTGACATCGACGCCGATGGAATTCCCGTTGCCGAGGTCACCGCTGGGCGTGCGGGAAATCCAGCGGGTCTGACCCAGAACGCTCAGGCGGGCAAACAAGTTAGCGCTGAAGGGCGTGGCCGCGGTTGGATCCAGATTGCCGGAGTCAGATTGAAAAACCACCACCCGACCGTCTTCCGAGATGACTGGGCTATAGCTGTCCTGGCTGCCTTCAGTCCCACCGCTGTTGACGCTGTCGCGACGCAGGGTACCGGTGTCCAGGTCGACGACCAGTACGTCCTTGCTGCCGTTGGTATCGGGCGTCACCAAGTTGGTCGCCTCGGATTCAAAGGCGACGAACAAGCCGTGTGAAGCGATTTTCGGGCTACCGCTGTCACCGTCGCCCAAAGTGCTGCCGGCGAAGATCGACAGCGGCACCAGCGTTCCGGTGGTGGTGTCGTAAAGCACCACGTCCGCGCGTGCATTGCCATCGGGGGTGAACAAATCGGTTGCCTGGGTCGAAAACACGATCAATTGACCCGAAGCATCGATATCCACCTCGGAACTGGCGAAATTGCCGGTGTTACCTGGGGTTGCCACGCTTTCGCTGATGAAAGTCGTCAGGCCAGGCTGACCGCCGTCAGTCGCCTTGAGAAAGACGTCTTCCCCGAACAAGCCGTTGACGTCGGTGGTCTGACCCAGATTGGACGCGGTGGAAACGAACGCGACGCGGGTGCCATCAAAGTTCAGCACCGCTTCGTCGCAGGTGTTGTCCCCATAGCTGCCCGCGCTGCTGGTGCTGACCGGGAAGACCGATCCGCCCCCCGTGGTCGAGCGCATATAGCAATCGACCACACCGTTGGAGTCGGACGCACTCGCCGGGTCCAGGGTGGCAAAGGTCGCCTGCGAACCATCGCCGGAAATGCTCAGGGTGCGCCGATTGAAGACCACCACGCCGGTCGGCAACTCAACCATGCCGTCGGCCAGACTCACCCTCACCGTGGTGCCCGCAACCCGGTCTCTGACGAAGGCATCGGGCTGACCATTGGTGTCGTTGCCAGCGCCGATCAAATTGGTGGCATCAGAAGCGAACAATACAAACCGGCCGTCGGCACTGATGTCGCCGACATAGCTGTCGCCATCACCCTCGGACTCGTCATCGGCCAGACTCACTCGCTCAAATAATCCAGAGCGCAGCTCAAGCAGATAGACGTCGAGGAAGTCGTTGCTGTCATCCGGCGCCAGGTTGGTGGCCAGCGACTCGAAGATCAGGAAGCGGCCGTCGTCACTGATCCGGTATTCGGTCCCCAACAGGTCGTTGAAGGAGCCGAATCCGCTGCTCACTCCGGCCGCGCCGCCGCTGAGAATCTCAAAGCTGGGGTCAATCAGGACGTCATGCGGGACCGAGGGGCTTGCGGCACCGCTGAAGTTGGCGTCGCCGGCGTAGCTGGCGGTGATATTGATCAGGCCGGAGATGGTGGAAGTGAAGATACAGCTCTGCTCGGGCAGCACTGCCGTGCACATTTCGCCGCTGTGATCGAACACGATGCTGCCTGAGGGCGCCGCAAAGGCCGGCTGCAGCCGCGCGGTGACGGTAAAGCCGCTGCTGATCTGTGAAGGATCTGGTTGATCCAGGACGATCTGCAGATTGGCAGCTGCCTGATTGACGGTCAGGCCCTGGTTGACGCTGGTCGGGAGACAGTTCCCATCGCCCAGATAGTCGGCCGTGAGCATTCGGGTGCCGCCGGAAAGCAGCGGTCGTATCTTGCAGGTCCCTTCGGCGGTCGCTGGCACCGTCGGGTTCAGTGCCAGCAGGCAGCGCTCATCAGCGGCCAGGCTGACCCGAACCCGGCCGCCGGGGGTATTCATGCCTGGACCGGTGTCCATGACCCTGACGGTGATCTGAGTCGACTCGCCCACGCTGGGGGCCGCCGGCGCCACGTTGATCACCGAGACCGAGGACGCGCAGGTTCCGGCTTGCACCGACGATAGCGGACTTGAGCTCAGAGCAGCCAACAGCAGCAAGCCCAGCGCGCTTGCCGAGCCACGCCTGGTGTGTTCAGGCAACGGCTGATCGAATCCCAATAGTTCCCGCATGCTCGCCCCCTGAACGCTCGCGCTGCCTGACATCATGGATGGTCGCCAAGGGCCGGTTTTTCCGCGGCGGGTCATCCTATCGGCGCCATTGTTTGCCGCCGACTGAATTACGTCAACGCAGTTCCAGGTGCATCAGGGTCAGTGGAGGCGATCGGATGGGGCCGCCTGAGCAGGCGACCGGGGCTAGCCGGCCAAGGGCGCACGCCTATTGGCCAGAAGCCAGCCAGCGCCTTGATGGTGCGGAGTCTGCGCAATGCCGGGCTGGAAACCGGTGCACAGCTTGAAATGTCAAGATTTGAGACTCGTTCCTGGACTGCGCGAGCGCAGGTCGGTCAGCGCAGGGGTCTTGCGGATCGACTGTTGTTTTCGAGCGGCGCCACGGCTGGCGCTTGGCAGATCACCGCCACGGCACCAGACCGCGGCGGTTCCACCGGGAGGCTAGTGAACCGCCTTGTTGCTGTCGGTAGTCGGATCGACCTGCGCGGCGAGCAGCGGCCCACCGATGGCAATGGCATCACCGAGGATTCGCGCCGCTTCGGTCAGCAGCACGTCGGGACGTTCTTCTTCGTCTTCGTCGTCCAGCTCACTGACCGCGGCGCCCGGCTCACCGGCATTGAGTCCATCGTCCAGCCGTGAGGCGCGATGGCTTTCTTCGCCCAAGGCCACTCGTCTGGCGTCCCGGTCGGCCTGCTTTTGCTCTTCTTCGGCACGCTCACGCTGGCGGGTTGCCAGATTCAGCGAAACCGACTTGCGCGCCCGCGCCTGCTTGTAATCGGCAATCTCCTCGAAGAACAGCTGCAGCTCTTCATCTGCCGCGGCACGCTTCTGGTGACGGGCTTCGAGGGCCTGCGACAGCGTGGCCACGGTGCTGAAGCGGTGATAGGACACCGGCGCAATTTCGGTATAGGGCAGCGCGTTGTCGTAGGTGCTCTCACCGTATTCATCAGCATCGATGGTGGTGGGGAAGCTGACGTCGGGGATCACCCCCTTGTGCTGGGTGGAACTGCCGTCGATGCGGAAGAACTGGGCGATGGTCATCTTCAGCTGACCATACTTGGCCGAGTCGTTGTCGGCGATGTAGTCCAGATCGACCAGATTCTGCACAGTGCCCTTGCCAAAGGTGGTTTCACCGATCACCAGTCCGCGACCATAGTCCTGAATCGCGGCGGCGAAGATCTCCGAGGCCGACGCCGAAGCACGGTTGACCAGCACCGCCAGCGGACCGTCATAGACCACCCCACTGCGCCGATCGCGCTCGATCGTGGTCCGGTTGCTGCTGTCGCGTACCTGCACCACCGGGCCGCTATCGATGAACAGACCGGTCAGATCAGTGGCCTCGGCCAGCGAGCCACCGCCGTTGTTGCGCAGGTCAATGACCACACCGTCGACGTTTTCTTTCTTCAGTTCCTTGATCAGCGCGCTGACGTCGCGGGTGGAACTGCGATAGTCGGCGTCGCCACGCTGACGCGCGGCAAAGTCCATGTAGAAGGTGGGCAGTTCAACCACGCCGATGCGTCGCTTCTGGTCGTCAATCTCGACCTCGATCACCTTCTTCTTGGCGGCCTGCTCTTCCAGCGCCACCTTGTCCCGCTGCAGCGCCACGATCTTGGTTTCGCCACCAGCGACGGCAGTCTTGGGCAAAACCTCCAGGCGCACCTCGGTGCCCTTGGGGCCGCGAATCAGGTCGACCACATCGTCCAGCCGCCAGCCGACCACATCGATCACCTCTTCGCTGTCGGGCTGGCCAACGCCGACGATCTTGTCGCCGGTCTTGATCCGCCCGTCCAGATCCAGCGGACCACCCGGAACGATGGTGCGGACCATGGTGTACTCACCCTCGCGCTGAAGCACCGCGCCGATCCCTTCCAGCGACAGGCGCATGGAAATCGCGAAATTCTCGCTGGCGCGCGGTCCCAGATAGCTGGTGTGCGGCTCGATTGCCATCGCGTAAGCGTTGAGGAAGGTCTGGAAGACGTCTTCCCGGTCCAACTGCTCGACCCGCACCTGGAAGTCCGCGTAACGGCGATCCAGGGTTTTCTGGATTTCGGCGTCTTCCTTGCCGGCCAGGCTCAGGCGCAGCCAGTCGTTCTTGACCCGACGGCGCCACAGATCGTCCAGTTCGGCCTTGCTGGTGGCGTAGGGCGCGTCTTCGCGATCGTAGACATAGTCCTCATCAATGGTGAAATCGAAGCCCTTCTTCACCAGTGACCGGGCGTAAGCGGTGCGTTCACCGACCCGCTTGAGATAGCGCTTGTAGATGGTGAATGCGGCACCCAGGGCCTTGGTCTTGATCGCATCATCCAGGGTCGTCCGATAGGGCTCGAATTCCTCGACATCCGATGCCAGCAGGAACCACTTGTCGCCATCGAGGGAATCCAGGTAGCGGCTGAAGATCTCCGCCGACATGGCGTCATCAAGCGCCTCGGACTTGTAGTGGATGCGGGTCAGGTGACGCATTGCCCAGATTGCCGCCTCGGCCTGATCCTTGGTCGGTTCCAGCTCACTCAGGCTGACCGGCTTGGGTTTCGCGTCAACCGCGCTAACCCAGACCAGTGCAAACGCCGTGAGAAAAGTTGCAATGCGCATCATGTCAGTTGCCCTCGCCCTCAAGGGGGTTGAAGTCGTCTGCCTGACCGACGGCGGCTGCCATCCGGTCGGCATGGTAGGAGGATCGCACCAGCGGCGCGCTGGCGACATGGCTGAATCCAATCTGTTGCCCAAATTCACCGAGCTGATCGAATTCGTCCGGGGTCCAGTAGCGTTTTACCGGATGATGGTGTGCGGTCGGCTGCAAATATTGCCCAATGGTCAGCATGTCCACGTCGTGCGCTCGCAAATCGCGCATCGCCTGCTCAACCTGCTCGCGGGTTTCGCCCAGACCGAGCATGATCCCGGACTTGGTGGGCACCTGCGGATGCATCGCCTTGAATCGCTTGAGCAGGGTCAGCGACCAGTCATAGTCGGCGCCCGGCCGTACTTCGCGATAGCGCTCACGCACCGTTTCCAGATTGTGATTGAACACATCCGGCGGTGCGGATACAAAGGCTTCCAGTGCGCGATCCATCCGTCCCTTGCCGCGAAAATCCGGGGTCAATACTTCGATCCGGATCGCCGGACTAAGTTCCCGTGCGGCTCTGATGCACTCGACAAAATGGCCGGCGCCGCCGTCGCGCAAGTCATCGCGATCAACCGAAGTGATCACCACGTACTTGAGCTGCATGTCGGCGATGGTCCGGGCCAGTCGGCCTGGCTCACCGAGATCGGGCGGCTGCGGTCGCCCGTGGGCAACGTCGCAGAATGCGCAGCGCCGGGTGCAGACCTCACCCAGGATCATGAAGGTCGCGGTGCCGTGACTGAAGCACTCGTGGATGTTCGGACACGACGCTTCCTCACACACGGTCACCAGGCGCTCGGCGCGCAGCCGGGCCTTGAGCTTGGCCACATGATTGCCCACCGGCAGCTTGACCCGGATCCAGCTGGGTTTGCGCAACAGCGGGGCGCCAGCGTCGAAAGTCACCGGATTCAGGCCAACCTTGTCTTCACCCAGCTGCTTCTCTCCGGCGACCCGGGCCGGAATGATTCTAGGGTTGGGAAGGGTTTCGCTCATGCCTACTCAATACCTTATTCATGCTGGATGGTACAGGGGACGACCGCGAATGGACCGTGTCGAAAGACCGGATGCGGATCGATTTATCGCGGCTCCGGGTGAATTGATCGCGCTCAGCCGGCCAATTTCAAGGCTGGCGGAAGCTCTGCCGGCATCGATTGGCGATAACCCAGTTGCGCTACCAGATGCGGCACCAGGGCATCCGCAACGCTGCGCCAGTCGGCGGGGCCACCCAGACTTGAGACCTGGGTGATCTCCAGCCCGCGAAAGCCACAGGGATTGATCCGCTGGTAGGGCGACAAATCCATCGCGATATTGAAGGCCAGACCATGAAAGCTGCAGCCGCGCCGGACCCGCAGACCCAGCGCCATGATCTTGCGTCCGGCCACATAGACACCGGGTGCACCGTCGCGGCGTTGTCCCTCGATGCCCCACTGCGTCAGGGTATCGATCACCGCCTGCTCCAGTCGCTGGACCAGATCACGCACGCCGATGCCGAGTCGGCGCAGGTCCAGCAGCGGATAGGCCACCAGCTGACCGGGACCGTGATAGGTGATCTGGCCACCGCGATCGACCTGCACCACCGGAATATCGCCCGGCGCGAGCAGATGTTCGGCCTTGCCGGCCTGACCCTGGGTAAACACCGGATCGTGCTCGACCAGCCATAGCTGATCGGGGGTGTCGGCGGTCCGCTCATCGGTGTAGGCACTCATCGCCTTCCACACCGGCACGTAGGCCTGCCTTCCCAGATGGGCGATCTGCAGAGGGTCGGGAGTCACAGCTTGAAACTGACCCCCGGCACCTTGGACAAGGCGGCATACAGCTGTTGAAGCTGCTCTCGATCAACCACCCAAAGCGGCACCCGTACCGCCTGCCAGCGGCCACCGCTGGAGGCACGCACGTGAACCTGACTCTCGGTGCGTTGGCCGCCCGCATCGATCAGCGCCTGTTCCACCTGTTGCGCGAACGACTCGCCGGCCGGGCCAAAGGCGACCAGCGGGATCTCGCAGGGAAACTCGAAGCCGGTATCAGGCGGCAGCGCGCTCATGCATCGTCCTCGAACCACAGCCAGAAGCCGTCGTAGGTCCGCGACCACCAGCCGCCCTCGACCGCTTCTTCGAGCAGCAACAGGTCACGCTCGGCCAGATCCTTGCCGTCGAGCTTCACTCTGAGCTTGCCGACCACCTGACCCTTGGCCAGCGGCGCCACCAGATAGCGCGGCAGATCCATGCTTGCTTCCAGCCGATCATAGCTGGCGCGCGGCACCACCAGATCCAGCGGCTCTGCCAGGCCCACGTCCAGCTGTTCCAACTCACCCTTCCACAGCTGCACCTGGCTGAGTGCCTGACCGGCCAGGTACAAGCGGTGCGTCTCAAAGAAGCGGAAACCATAGTTGAGCAGCGCCTGGCTCTGCTGCGCCCGCGCCTCCTCCGAGGCCGAACCCAGCACCACCGCAATCAGCCGCGCGTCACCGCGCTTGGCCGAACTAAGCAGACAGTAGCCGGCCGACTGGGTATGACCGGTCTTGATCCCATCCACCGTATCGTCGCGACCAAGCAGGGCGTTGCGGTTGTACTGACGGATCCCGTTGAAGGTGAACTCGCGCATCGAGTACCAGGCGTAGTACTGCGGAAAATCCGCAATCATCGCGCGCGCCAGCATCGCGATGTCCCGCGCGGTGCTGTAGTGCTCCTCGTTGGGCAGGCCAGGGGCATTGGTGAAGTGGGTACCGGTCAGACCGAGGCGCTTGGCCTGGGCATTCATCATTGCGGCAAAAGCTTCTTCACTGCCGGCGATATGCTCGGCCAGGGCCACCGTGGCGTCATTGCCGGACTGCACAATCACCCCCAGCAACAGCTCTTCGACGCTCACTTCCGAACCGACCTTGGCGAACATTCGCGAGCCGCCCAGACCACGTTCCCAGGCGTTCTGGCTGATCCGCACCTTTTCGTCCAGCGTCAGACGGCCGGCGCCCAGTTCGGTGAACACCACGTATGCAGCCATGACCTTGGTGATGCTCGCCGGCTCGGCGCGCTCGTCCGGATTCTGTCCGGCCAGCACCTGACCGGTGATGTAGTCGACCAGGATGGTCGATTTGACCGGGAACTCGGGCGCCGGCGGCAGCGGGGCCGGGGCCGCCTGCGGCGCGGCAGGCTGGGGCAGGACTGGCGTCTGCGCAAACGCGGCGCTGCACAGACAAAACAACAACACCATCAAACGCATGGAGTAGCGATCCTTTTGGGAACTGGGGCGAAGGCAGCGCTACCTGGTCAGTTCGACTCGGGCAGCACGCCATGCATGGAGTTGGCTACCGCGCCCTTGCGCGGCGGTGAAGATGACGACTATGAAAGCAAATTCAGGCTGAACCGATGGTATCGCCTCAAAGGACACGGATTCTAAGCCCAGCTGAAGCAGCGCGCGCAGATTATTTCGATTCGCCACGCGTGCGCTTGCCAGCCCCGGCGCCCAATCCGGACGCGGCCGGACTAGTGTGGTGCCCCCAAAATCAGGTTGGACTTGGTTCAGCTGGATCTTGCTCTGAGACCAGGCGCGAGGAGCAAGGCATCGCTTTGCAGTGGCTGCGACAAGCAAGGAGATATCAGGGCAAAAGACGCTGAAATCAGCCAAGAATTTGGGGACACCACACTAGCCTTCCGCAGGGCGACGGATCCGCATCGCCGGCGGCAGGCCCAACTCCAGCAGGGTCCGGTCGACCTGATGCACCTCACTCTCATCATCGATCGGTCCGATCCTGACCCGATACACCCGCATGCCGTTGGACTTGCTGCGCACCACCTTGACCCCACGCAGTCCCGCCGCGTGCAGTCTCACCGACAGCGCCTTGGCATTCTTCTTCTCGGCAAATGCGCCGACCTGCAAATAGCTGACCTGACCATCAGCTGGCGCCGACGCCGGCGCCGTCAGCGGAACCCCGCCCGGTGCCAGCGCCTCCACCTCCACCGGCGCGGTGCCGGTGAGGTGCACGCCCAGCTTGACTGCGGCGGCGTAGGACAGATCGATCAGGCGATCGCCGACGAAGGGGCCGCGATCATTGATTCTGACCACCACGCTGCGACCGTTGCGCAGATTGGTCACCCGGGCATAGGTCGGCAGCGGCAGGGTCTTGTGCGCCGCGCTGAAGGCGTACATGTCGTAGGGTTCGCGATTGGAGGTCAGGCGGCCATGGAACTTGGTGCCGTACCACGATGCGGTCCCCCGCTCGCGATAGCCGTTGGCGCTGTCCCTGACGTAGTAGCGCTTGCCCAGGACCACATAGGGGGTGTGATTACCGTAGCGGCTGCGCGGCTCGGCGCGCACCTCAGGCTCCGGTAGCTGATCGACATCGAAGGGCACCGAGGGCGGACCGTCCAGCGGCTCGTAGGGAGCCGGCGCAGACGCGCCTGGGGCACCGTCCTTGCGACCACCGCCGGCGCAGGCAGCAAGCAGCACGAGCATGACCGCCATGACCGGCCAGCGAATGCAGTGAGCAGCCGGAGGTGCGCTCATCAGACCCCGCCGATCACCCATGGGCACTCAGCTACCACCCGCGGAGTCGACTGCGGACTTGATTGCCGCAGCCAGGTCGGTCACCGCCATCGCGTACATCGGTGAGCGGTTGTAGGTCGTGATCACCCGGAAATTCTCGAAAGTGGCGAAGTACTCCGGGCCGCTATCGCCCTGCAGCGTCAGCAGCGCGCTCGGTCGATCCGGATCAAGCACGCTGGCGGGCTGATAGCCCCATTCCACCAGCTGCGCCAGCGGATAAACCGGCTGGGCGCCGTCCCAGACGATCTCGCGGGCACCAGGGATTGGATCCAGGCGCTGCACGATCGGACCATCGCGCTCCCAGCCGTGCTCGGCGAGATAGTTGGCCACCGACGCGCAGATGTCCCGCTCCGAGCCCCACAGGTCAATGGTGCCGTCCTGGTCGTCGTCCACCGCCCAGGTGGCGTAACTGGTGGGCATGAACTGCCCCCAGCCCATCGCACCGGCATAGGAACCCTTGACCTTGTCCAGCTCCAGCGCCACCCCTCGCTCATCCGGCAGCCCCAGAAAGCGCTTGAGTTCTCCGCTGAAGTAGGGCGACCGAGGCGGGTAGTAAAAGGCCAGCGTGGTGAGCGCGTCGAGCACCCTGTAGCTGCCGGTAATCCGTCCGTAAAAGGTTTCGACGCCGATGATCGCGACGATGATCTCGGCCGGTACGCCGTATTGTTCTGACACTCGCGCCAGCAGCTCGGCATGCTGGGCGTAAAACTCTCTGCCACCCTCAATCCGCTTGTCGGTCATGAAGATCGGTCGATATTGGGCCCAGGTCTTGGTGGCCTCGGCCGGCCGGGTCATCGCCTTGATGATGCTGGCCTGATACTCGGCCTGATTGAGCAGGCCCAGCACCCGCTCCTGCGCGGCACGGTCTTCGGGCGCCAGCTGCTCGGCGAAGGCGCGCATCCCCGGGTGTTTTTCGGCCGCCTTGGCCAGTACCCACTCCGACCCCAGGAGCGCCAGCAGTATCCCGGCCCACAGCCAATGAAAGCGGCCATTGAGACGCATTTCGGGGCGGGCGTGCTGCTCGGAGCGGGACTGCTGCGCCCGCATGCGGCTCCGAAGAGGATTTTCTGTATCCATCTAAAGCTCGGTTCCGAAAAAAAGCGTCAGGATGCTACACGAGTCAGCCGGGATTGGCGCTGTGCCATTCCGCAGCTTAACCGACCAGGCGACGGTGAACGTGAACGGACTGGATCATGCCGAATCCGGCCAGCAGCACGATTGCCGCGGTCCCGCCGTAGCTGATGAAGGGCAGCGGCACGCCGACCACCGGCAGCACCCCGCTGATCATTCCGGCGTTGACCATCACATAGAGGAAAAAGGCCAGCGAGAGCGCGCCGGCGAGCAGCCTGGAGTAGGTTTCGCGGGCCTGCATGGCGATGTACAGGCCGCGAGCGACCACCGCCAGATAGAGCAGGAACAGTGCGAGCACGCCGATCCAGCCGAACTCCTCGCCAAATACCGCGAGAATGAAATCGGTGTGGCGCTCGGGCAGGAAATCCAGCTGTGACTGGGTGCCCTGCAAGTAGCCCTTGCCCAACCAACCTCCGGAGCCCACCGCAATCTCCGATTGCAGGATATGCCAGCCCGCGCCCAGCGGATCGGCGCCGGGATCGAGCAGGGTCAGGACGCGCTGGCGCTGGTAGTCATGCATGTAGTGCCAAAGCACCGGCAGACTGGCCAGACCGAGCATGATGCCGCCGCCGATCCAGCGCCAGGAAAAGCCGGCCAGGAAGATCACGAATCCACCGGAGGCGGCGACCAGCAGCGCGGTGCCCAGATCAGGCTGCTCGGCAATCAACAGCGCAGGCACCGCAATCAGAACCGCGCAAACCACGAAATCTCGAAAGCTCAGCGGCAGCACCCGGTCGTGCAGATAGGCGGCCAGGGTCATCGGCACCGCCAGCTTGAGCACCTCCGATGGCTGGAAGCGCACCACGCCAAGGTCCAGCCAGCGCTGCGCGCCACGGCCCTCGCCAAGCACCGCCACCAGAACCAGCAAGAGCAGCCCGCCCAGATAGATCCATCCGCTCCAGCGGCGCATCGCCGCAGGCGGAATCCGCGACAACACCAGCATGATCACCAGGCCGCCGCCGAGGCGGAAGGCTTGTCGGAGCAACAGACCGCTGTTTGCACCGCCGGCGCTGAAAAGCACCAGCAACCCGAGCGCGCAGGTCATGATCAGCAGCAGCGTCAGCGGCGGGTCCATCAGCGCGCGCTGCTGCCAGCGCGCCCACAGGGTAGTCGGTTCAGCCCGCATCGAGGTCCTCCACGGGCTCAGAGTCGACACTCTGCAGCATCGGGTCCTCGCTGGGCGACGGGCGATCCGCTGAGCGCTGCAGCCAGGTGTCGATGATCTTGCGCGCCAGCGGAGCCGCGGTTCGCGATCCGCTGTCGCCCGCTTCCACCACCACTGCGACCGCGATTCGGGGCTGATCCAGCGGCGCGAAGGCCACGAACAGCGCCTGATTCTTGACCCCTGCCGCCCGCTCGGCGCCATCGCGCACGCGGCTGATGCGCTGTGCGGTACCGGTCTTGCCGGCGAACAGATACGGCGCGTCTCGCCCCACTGCCAGCGCCGTTCCGGTCGGACCCTGAACCACCGCGTGCATTCCGCTGATCACCGCCTGCCAGTCCGCTGCCTCGCCCATCTCGATGTTCCTGGGCGGCGGCGTGGCGGCGGCGGTCGCGGGTCGATCCAGGCGCGCCTGGGTCGCGTGCAGCAGCCGCGGCTGGTACAGCCGACCCCCGTTGGCCAGCGCCGCGGTGGCATTGGCCAGCTGCGGAATGGTGGCCACGTTGAAACCCTGACCGATCGCCGCAATCACGGTTTCCCCGGGGTACCAGGGCTGCTTGAAGCGTTCCCGCTTCCACTCCCGCGTGGGCAGTATCCCGCTGGACTCACCCGGCAAATCGATTCCGGTGGCCTGTCCGAAACCGAACTGCCCCAGCGCTGCGGACATCCGGTCGATTCCCAGGTCCAGGCCCAGCTGATAGAAATAGGTGTTGACCGACTGCGCCAGGGCCTGCTCCAGATTGACCCGCCCGTGACCACCGCGGCGCCAGTCGCGGAAGCCGATCTGCTGGCCGGGGATGTGAAACTCGCCGGAAGAAACGATGGTATCGGCGGGCGTCCGCAAGCCCTGTGCCAGCCCGGCCAGCCCAACGAAGGGCTTGAGCGTACTGCCGGGCTCGTAGCCTCCCTGCAGCGCTCGATTGAACAGGGGCCGGTCGGCGGCCTGCAGCAGCGCCTG
>JAGRJL010000803.1 GCA_020442775.1 Lysobacterales bacterium
ATCGAGCAGGCCAAGGCCGACTGGCGCCAGGGGCGCTTCGCTGCAGTACCCGGCGAAACCGAATTCATCCCGCTGCCCGAGTCATAGTTGAGTACCGGATCAATCCGATGGACGACGCCCAACGTCTCGCGCTGAAGCACAAGCTGTTGGCAGAGGCCGAATCCCTGCGCGCCTGTCTGGAGAGCGGGGCGGAGGCGGCGGCCCCGGTGCAGCTGGATCAGGCCAGCGTGGGGCGCCTGTCGCGGATGGACGCCATGCAGAGCCAGGCGATGGCGATCGAAACCCGGCGTCGGCAGCAGCTGGCGCTGCGCCAAATCGAGATCAGTCTGACCCGCATCGATGCATCGGACTTCGGCTATTGCGTCGATTGCGATGAGCCTATCGATCCGCGCAGGCTCTTGCTCAATCCCACCTTGACCTGCTGCACGCGCTGCGCCAGCGTCCGGGAATCATCGAGCTGATCGAATTCGATCATTTGTTCCAGTTGGGTTCCGACTGGCAAGCAAAAGAGCGCCGGTTGGGGCATAGTCCCGCTGGGTCGAATCGCGGTATGGACGGAGAGCAAGGGATTGAGCGCAAGCAACCGACAGGCGGATGTGCTGATCATCGGCGCGGGGGTCATTGGTCTGTCCTGCGCCTACCGGCTGCTGCAGGCGGGACGAAAGGTGCTGGTGCTCGACCGCGTGGGTGCCGGGGCAGGTAGTTCGCACGGCAACTGTGGGACTCTGACGCCCAGTCATGCGCCGCCACTGGCGGAGCCGCAGGCGCTTCGGCGCGCGCTGGGCTGGATCGGGCGCGGCGATGCTCCGCTGTACATCAAGCCGCGCCTGGATCCGGCGCTGATCGCCTGGTTGACACGGTTTGCGTTGCGCTGCCGCGGCAGTGCGGTTGCCGAAGCGACCCGCGCGCGGGCGGAAATCCTCAAATACTCCAGCGCCACCCTGGACGCATTGATCGCCGAAACCGGGATCGTCTGCGAGTACCGCGCAGAAGGACTGCTCTATGCGTTCCGCGAGCAACACTCTCTGGACGAGTACGCGGATTTGCCCGAACGGATGCGCGCGCTCGGCCTGGAAGCACAAATGCTCGATCGTGCCCAGGTTCAGGCCGCCGAGCCGGCACTCAATGACAGCGTGATTGGCGGTCTGTTGCACAAGAACGATGCCCAGCTGCGCCCGGATCGCTACGTGTCCGAGCTGGCCCGCCTGGTCACCGAGGCTGGCGGGCAGATTGTTGGGGATGCGGAGGTTTCGGCCTTCGATCGGCGCGGGCGCCAGCTGCAGGCGCTGATCACCCGTGACGGACGGCGCTTCTGCGCCGCGCAGATGGTGGCCGCGGCCGGTGCGTGGTCGCCGAAGGTCCTCAAGCAACTCGGACTGCAGGTGCCGATCCAGCCCGGCAAGGGCTATTCCATCACCTACAGTCGACCGCAGCTTGCGCCACGGCTGCCGCTGGTGCTGAAGGAGCGCAGCGTCTGCGTGACCACCTGGGACAGCGGCTTCCGGCTGGGCAGCACGATGGAGTTTTCAGGCTACGACGAAAGCCTCAATCCGCGCCGCTTGGAAGCGTTGGAGCGGGCATCGCGCGAGTATCTGCGTGAGCCGGTGGGGCCTACGGTGGTTGAGCGCTGGCAGGGCTGGCGGCCAATGGTTTACGACGACCTGCCGCTGATTGGAGCGGCGCCAGGTCTGGACAATCTGTGGCTCGCCACCGGTCATGGCATGCTCGGCGT
>JAGRJL010000804.1 GCA_020442775.1 Lysobacterales bacterium
GGCCCAGCGGGTCGTTGTCGTCGTCGGCGCCAGGGAGGTCGCCCCGGTCCAGCCACTGCTCGGCTTGCTCAAGGCGCGCGCGCAGCCGGTCCACCAGCTCGCTGGCGGCCGATTCGGTGAAGGTGCAGACCAGAATCTGGCGCACCGAGAGCCCGCTTTCCAATACCAGGCGCAGATGCAGCAGGGCGATGTTGTAGGTCTTGCCGGTGCCCGCGCTGGCCTCGATCAATGCACGCCGGTCCAGCGGCAAACAGCGCCAATCCAGCTCAGCCGCAGCCCCGCTCACTGCGACCCTCCAGGCTGGATGATCCGCTCCAGCATCCTGGCGCAGCGGTCAAAGGCCGCGCTGTCGGGGTTTTCGCGATCGAACAGATTGAGCTCGCCGAACAGCAGGCGGGCGAAGCCGGGCGCGTAGTCGAGTTCACCGGTACTGAAGAAGCTGCTGGTCAAGGCTGCCTGTGCCTTGCTCAGCTGGTATTTGCTGTCCACGTAGCGCCAGCTGGATTTGGGGAAATACGCCGGCGGCCGACTGTGTCCGCGAAACCACAACAGCAGCAGCCTGGTCAGGCGTTCGCGCAGCTGCTGATGATCTGCGGGGAACTGGTCGGGCAGCCGGGAGAGTTCGCTCGGCGCGACCAGCAGCCCGCGCACCATGCTGCCTTCAGGCAGGCTCAGACGCAGCGCCGCCATCTGGATGAACAGCGGCAATAGCTGGCGGAAGCTGATTTCCCCGGTGCACAGCTCCACCAGATATCGACGATCGCCGACCCGATAGATCCGGCCGATTTCGCCACGCAAGGTGATCCCGGTGATTTGCAGGTCAATCTGCTGGGCTTCCACCACCCGCTCACTGGCGCTGATCTTGAACGGTGGGGTTTCCCGGAGCAGCTTCAGCGTTTGCTGGGCAACGCTTCGCTCCAGCGCATAGCTGCGTCTGCCCAAGGTGCCGGCCGGCAGCCGGCCCGAGTGCGCCAGATCGGGCGGGATGACCGCGGCGATCTCTTCGGAATCGGCATCCAGCGCCCGCCAGACCAGCTCGCGAGTGAGGCGCTCCATCGGCTCGCGGCGGATCTCCAGCGGCTCACGGTCATCGGCGGCAGACTGCTCCAGTGCGCGCAAATCCAGATTCAGCGTGTTCTGGCAGAACCAGCGAGCCGGATCGCGGTACCAGCGCAACACCTCGCGCAGCTCCGCGGGCTGATCCGGCTTCGCCGGGCCCTCGCCCAAACCGGCGCGGAAGCCGGCGCCCGGATCCGACTGATTGGTCGGCCCGGCGGCGGCCAGCCAGCTGCCGTCGTAGCTGTGCAGGCGTGGATCGGCACCGTCGTAATAGCGGTGGTCGAAGGGCTGCAGCGGATGGCTCACGATCCACGGCGGCTGCGATTGGTGCTGATGCGGCTGATCCAGAAACTGCAGCAGTTCCGCCAGCGGCGCCGCCGGATTGCGCACCTTGCCGTCCTGTACCCCCTCTCCCAGGTAGCTCAGGTGCAGACGGTCGCGCGCGCTGAGCAGCGCTTCCAGAAACAGGTAGCGGTCATCGCTGCGGGTGTCGCGATCGCCCAGCCGCGGATGACTGCGCAGCAGATCCAGTCCGCTGTCACTGCGATTGCGCGGAAACTCGCCATCGTTCAGTCCGAGCACGCAGACCATCCGAAAGGGGATCGCGCGCTGCGGCACCATCCCGCAAACGGTCATTCCGCCAACCAGGAAGGGCTGCCGCTGCGGTACCCCGTCGAGCACCTCCAGCAGTGCCTCGGCGAT
>JAGRJL010000093.1 GCA_020442775.1 Lysobacterales bacterium
CGCAGAATCGCCATTCGCATCGACGGCGGTCAGGCGATGCATGCCTTCACCTCGATGCAGCGCGGCTCCTTCGGGCCCACGCTAATCGCCTCGCTGGCCGAGACCTATCTCAATCCCGGCAAATTCACCCGCTTTGCGCGCAAGGTGCTGGGCGAGAACTACCCGCAGGGTCGCAGCGAACTGCACAGTGAACTGGGCGAGAACATCGTTGCCTTTGCCAGCCTGGGTCAGGACAACCCGATCCGACAGCTGTATCCGGTCACCGAGGGCTACGGTCGCACCGACGCGCTGGGTCGCATCGCCAACACCGTGTTCGGCGATCACATCAATGCCGCCAACTACCACCAGGGTCGCGCCCCGGTCAGCTATCCCTACCTGTGGAACATCTGGAAATTCGACTGGGTGCAGTACAACGGCTCGGTGCGCCAGCCGCTGGCACGCAACATCGGCGAGGCCATGGGCGTCGGCGCGGTGATGCGGATGACCGACACCTACGGCAAGCCGCTGCCGGCCGACCAGCGTTTCCGCAGTTCGGTGCTGGTCGACAACCTGATCGACATCGAGCATACCCTGCAGACCTTGACCCCGCCGCGCTGGCCGGAGGATCTGCTGGGGGCGGTGGACCAGGCGCGCGCCGAACGCGGTCGGCAGCTATTCGAGGACCACTGCCAGCGTTGCCACGGTCCGCACGTCGCCGATCCGGCGCTGCAGCGGGCCAATGCGCCGCTCAAGACCCAGCCCGGCACCGAATGGATCATCCGGGTCATCGACGTCGAGCAGATCGGCACCGATCCCACCGCCGCGGAGGCCTTCATGAAAGACCGCTTCGATCTGTCCGCCACCGGCATCGATGGTGCGCAGGTCGCCGAGGTGCTGCGGCCGCTGCTGATCCGCAATCTGGCCCGCGACACCCGTTACCGGCTCAGCTCGGTGATCACTGCGCGCACGGCGGCTGGAGAGCCATTGGGTGAGTTGCCGCAACTGCTGCAGGAATATCCCGACCTGGACAACGCCGAGCAGGCGACCCTGCCCACCCAAAGCTTTGCCGCCATCGCCGCGGCGCTGGGCGGCCTCGGAATCGACAGTCAGGCCGACGCAGTCGAGCCGCCAAGCGAACGCTGGGGCTGCGAGCAGCGCTGTCAGCAGGACTGGCTGAGCTGGAATGTGCACGGCGCGCAGGCCGCCATCGATCGCAGCGTTGCCGAGTTGGACGTGAGCGCGCTGACCGAGGGCGAAGGGCTGAACATCCTGGGACTGCTGATCAAGCGCCGCTACTACCAGGACAATGGCATCGACTACCCCACCCAGCAGTGTCTGGAAGGCTTTGGCACCCTGGATCTGCCGCAGCAGATCGCCGGCTACAAGCCGCGCCCGCTGGAGGGGGTCTGGGCCACCCCACCCTTCCTGCACAACGGCTCGGTGCCGACCATCTATGAAATGCTGCTGCCGCCGGAGCAGCGCCGAGCGCGCTTCCTGGTGGGCAGTCGCGACTACGATAGCGAGCGACTCGGCTATGTGGTCGAACCCGATGACCCCGCCGAGGCCGATGCGGGTTTCTGGTTGGATACCAGCGTGGCGGGGAACTACAACAGCGGTCATGCCTTTGTCGCTGACGCTGACAGCTGGGCACGCTTCGGTGAAGACCCGCAGGCCCATCCGCTGCCCAAGGGCGTGATCGGTCCCTTGCTGAGCGACGAGCAACGCTACGAATTGGTGGAATATCTGAAGATTCACCGCGATCCGCCCACGCCCGCCGAGTTTCGCCCGGCCGATTGCGCCAATCGCGCGCCTGCCGATGTGCTCGCAGAGCCGGAGATCGCGGCGCAGTCTTCGTCGGCAGGAGCGCGCAGCGATGCCGGCTGATCTGGCTGAGACTGGCCATAGCCAGGACTTCGCCCCGGTTGCCGAAGCCGAACGCGACTGGATCACACGTCGACGCGCCGCCGCCGGACGACCGCCGTTGGCTGACGATGCCTGCGCGCTGGCCTTTTCCGGTGGTGG
>JAGRJL010000805.1 GCA_020442775.1 Lysobacterales bacterium
TCGATGCTGCCGTAGCCAGCCGCCTGACGAGAGGGATTGGCATCACGGGTGCTTTCCTGCATCTCCGCCAGCAGGTCGTTGTAGTCAATCCCGGCGGCATCTTCGTCGTCGACATGACCGTCATTCTGATAGCTGATCGCCACCGCCCATGCCTCGGCGCCGATCAGGCTGCCTTCGGCCGGCACAATCAAGCCCAGAATGGACTCGTCCGGCGGATTTCCCCACAGCTCCTCCAGAACCTTGCGCGCATCGGCCTGCTGCAGATAGCGATAGTCGGCTCCCAGATCCACGCTGGCCTTGCCGCCCTCGATCTGGGCGCGACCGGCGTGGTAGGTCAGGCTCTCCTGGATCTGCGCGGCATAGGCTTCATACTGCGCCAGCAACTCGGCCTCATCGGCTTCTTCGTTTTGGGCAGCGGTCATCGAAGCGCCGAGCAAAAGTAGCGCGGCGAACAGGCCTTTGAACATGATCGTCAGTCAACTGCTGTGAGGGATTGCGGACGCTAAGGCCTCGCGCGCAGACACGCAAGCATCAATTTTGCCCGGCGCGAGAATCTCGGGCGGGCTATCGCCCCAGGCTGGCGCGCAGGTTGCGCCAGTGCGCCATTGCGATCAGGGCACCACCGCCCGCTAACAGCAGGCCGTGATAGGCCCCCAGGGAGATCACCTCCGCAGCTGCGAACAGCAGCACAAGCGATCCTGCCAGATACCAGCCCAGCGGATCGCGGCGCCGATGATGGCGCCAGCCACGGCCAATCACGACCCCGGCAAAAGCAATCACCGCCAGCGCGACCGCCCACTCCACCTGGTGCGACCACAGCAGCCACTGCAGCCAGCCGTCCGCGTGCCCATATTCGGCCACGGCCGAGCGCACCGATGGCACCAGCGCAACCGCGAGCGGCAGCATCAGACAGTGCAGCGCGCAGGACAACGATAGCCCTGCGCCGATCCGGTCCGCCCATTGCCAGCGCTCGCCGCTATCCTGCGCCTCATCCGCTACGCTGACATAGCCGGCGCGCAGGTCGAGTATGGATTCGCACTCAGAGGGCATGGGTGATTTGACCGAAGCGGGCAACAACGTGATGTTATAAAGTAACACAGTTCTCTGCTGAACAGGCAAGCTGTTTGATGAATGCACCGCCGAATCCTGCAACCAGTGCCCTGAGCATCAGTGACTTGCGCTTTGACTGGACGCCGGACCAGGCCCTGATCGATTTACCCCACCTTTCGCTGGAGCGGGGA
>JAGRJL010000094.1 GCA_020442775.1 Lysobacterales bacterium
CGGCGCGGCGACACCACCGACCGTCTGCTGAGCTATGTGGGCTACGAAGCCAACGACCTGCGCATGGCCTACCGCGCCCGCCTCAGCGCCGCCAACCTCAGCGCCGACGAAGCCAAGACCGTGCTACACGCGCTGGAGGCCGGGTTCGCGGGGTATACCTATTTGCACGACGACTGACAGGCAGTTCCAGTAGCCAGTTCCAGTAGCCAGGGACGAGCACAGCTCACCCGGCGGAGTAGGCTGGCAAAGGCGGACGCAGGCTAGCTGCAGGCCATAGGTCGAAGATCCGAGCCAGTGCGAAGTCCGCTTTTCTGGCTACTGGAACTGGCTACTGGCACTCCGCCCTAATACTTCTTCCCGATCGAGACCACGTTGGTCCCGTTCTCATAGCGGTAGGTGAACTCGTCCATCATGTTGCGCACCAGATGGATACCGAGCCCACCGATCTCGCGATCCTGCAGCGCGCCGTCGGTATCCGGGGTGGCGAGCATGGTGGGATCGAACTGTGCGCCGGGTTGGTTGATCACCGCGCGCAGTACCGAGCGGGACAGGATCAGCTGCACCTTCACCGGGTTTTCCGGGGTGCTTTCGCCATAGGAGATGGCGTTGGTCAGCAACTCGTCCAGCGCCACCTGCATCGCGCGCATCGGCGCTTCCGGCACGTCGCCAGCGGCCGCAGCACGCTCCAGGGCATCATTGATTGCGCCAATTTCGCGACGCTGATCGCGAATCTGGAACAACCAGATGTCCGGCTCCGGCTCCCCGCGGCCAAACAGCTTCAGCAACCAGCCCTTGAAGCTCGACCACATGCCCGTTTCCTCCCCCACTGCCTGAACAAACATCCTCGCCCAATCCCCCATTCGTCGCAATAGCCAAATCAATTGAAGACACCGCAAGCGCTAAACGCAGCAACCATCCGCAACGGGACACGAGACGACTACGGTCAACAACTGTGAACGCCATTCCGCATTGGGCGCGGTAAGCTGTGCGGCCTGAGCGATCGCCCGAACCGTCGGCAAGCGATCCCATGACCCAGGAGCAGCAGCGATGATCTACGACAGCATTCTCGACACCATCGGCAACACTCCGGTGGTCCGCCTGCAGCGGCTGGCGCCCGAAGGCATCCACATGTACGTCAAGGTGGAAGCCTTTAATCCGATGTCCTCGGTGAAGGACCGGCTGGCCTACGCGATCATTCGCGACGCGCTGGATCGCGGCGACCTGCAGCCCGGGCAGACGGTGATCGAGGCAACCAGCGGCAACACCGGGATCGCGCTGGCGATGGTCTGCGCCTCGCTTGGACACCCATTCGTTGCGGTGATGGCCGAATCCTTCTCGATCGAGCGGCGCAAGCTGATGCGCGCGCTGGGGGCCAAGGTGATCCTGACCCCGGCCGCCGAGCGCGGCAGCGGGATGGTGCGCAAGGCGGCGGAACTGGCCCAGAAGCACGGCTGGTTCCTCTCCAGGCAGTTTGAGAATGAGGCCAACCCTGCCTACCACCGCAACACCACCGGCGCGGAAATCCTCCGCGATTTCGCCGGACGCCGGCTGGACTATTTCGTTAGCGGCTGGGGCACCGGCGGGACCATGACCGGGGTTGGCCAGATGCTGCGTCTGGCCAGGCCCGAGGTGCAGATCATCACCACCGAGCCCAAGGTGGCGGCACTGCTCGATGGCGCCGAGTGGGCTCCGCACAAGATTCAGGGTTGGACTCCGGACTTTGTCCCCGCGGTGCTCGATCGCTCGGTCTATCACCGCAACATCCCGGTCGATGAAACCGTTGCTCGCGATTGCGCGCGCGACCTCGGGCAGCAGGAGGGAATCTTCTGCGGGATCAGCGCCGGCGCGACCTTTGCCGCCGCGCTGGCGGTGGCGCGCGAGGCGGACCAGGGCAGCGTGATCCTGTGCATGCTGCCCGACACCGGCGAGCGCTATCTGAGCACCTTCCTGTTCGAGGGCATCAATGAGGGCTCCGATGATGAATGGCTGGCCTCGCTCTAGGCTGATGACCATGCGGCAGACATATTGGCTGGCCGTCGTGCTGGGTCTGGCGCTTTGCAGCGGCAGCGCTGCGATCGCCGCCGATTCCGGCTGGCGGGCGCTGATTCACCCCGAACACCTGAGCCGGGTGGAGGATCCCAGGGCGCGCGCGCTGGCAGTCCTGGACCATATCGGCGCCCAGGAGTACGGCTACGATGAAGTGAAGATGGTCCGGGAACTGCTGGCTGCCGAGACCATGGTCAGGCCGGCGGAAAGGCTGTTGGCAGACTGGCGCTGCCGCTCGATTCAGGTCAATCGCCTGGGCATCTTCAGCTATCCGAACTTCCGCTGCCGGATCAAGCGGGTGGAGGGCGAGTGGGATTTTCGCAAGCTCTCAGGCT
>JAGRJL010000806.1 GCA_020442775.1 Lysobacterales bacterium
CAGACCGCCGCCGCACTGAGTGAAAAGGAAGCCGAACGGCGTCGCTCGCTGGTGCAGCGCAAACTGCTCGCAGCCGAGCTTGCCGATGAGGCCGAAACCCTGATGCAGCGCGACCGTCAGCGGGTCAATGAACTGCGCGCGCAGCTGCGGGTCGCAGATCTGCCTGCCCGCGAAGGACAGCTGGACGCGGCCCGTGCGCAGGTGTCGACCGCAGATGCAGTGTTGGCGCAGGCGCAATGGAATCTGGATCAGCGTCGGCTGAGCAGCCCGGTCAGTGGCTGGGTACACGAGGTCTATTTCCGACCCGGCGAGTGGGCCGGTGCGGGTGTTCCCTTGCTTGCCATTGCGCCCGAGGACCGCTTCGAAGTGCGCTTTTTTGTTCCCACCGAGGACGCCGCATCACTGAAAGTCGGTGATCCGGTCAGAATTTCCAGTCCGGGTCTGGCAAAGGCCATGGATGCGCGCATTACCCATGTCGCCGATCAGGCGGAGTACGCACCGCCGCTGATCTTCAGTCGGGACCGCAACGAGAAGCTGCTGTTTCAGGTACGCGCATTGATCGACAACCAGGGCCCGGACGGGCGCCTGCGGCTGAATCCCGGGCTGCCGGTGGAGGTCCGTCGGCCGTGAGCGTGGCGGTCATCGAGGTCGAAGGCCTGACCAAGCGCTTCGGCGGCAAGACCGTGGTGGATTCGTTGAACATGCGAGTCGAGCGCGGCCAGATTTACGGCTTTCTGGGCCCCAACGGCAGCGGCAAGACCACCTCTATCCGGATGTTCTGCGGGCTGCTCACGCCAGATGCCGGCGAAGGCCGCTGTCTGGGGCTGGATATTCGCACCCAGGCCCAGGCGATCAAGCGCCGGGTGGGCTACATGACCCAGCGCTTCTCCTGGTACGAGGATCTTTCCATCGCGGAGAACTTGCGTTTTGCCGCGCGGCTCTACGGCGTGCCCAGAATTGGCAAGACGGTTGATGAGGCGCTTGAGCGGCTCGGGCTGAGCGCGCGGCGGCATCAGCTGGCCGGCAATTTGTCTGGCGGCTGGAAGCAGCGCC
>JAGRJL010000807.1 GCA_020442775.1 Lysobacterales bacterium
CACCGGGGATGAAACATGATTGTCGTCCATCATCTGAACAATTCGCGCTCGCAGCGGATCTTGTGGTTACTCGAGGAACTGGGGCTGCCCTACGAGATTGAACGCTATCAGCGCGACCAGGAGACCATGCTGGCGCCGGATTCACTGCGCCAGGTTCACCCGCTGGGCAAGTCGCCGGTGATCACCGACGAGGGCAGGGTGCTGGCCGAATCGGGGGCGATTATCGAGTATCTGGTGGAGCGCCACGGTGCCGGCCAGCTGATGCCGCAACGGGATTCCGACGAATACTTGAGCTATCGCTACTGGCTGCACTTTGCCGAGGGATCGGCGATGAGCCCACTGCTGATGAAGCTGGTATTCGACCGCCTGGAGAGCGCGCCGATGCCGTTCTTCATTCGACCGATCGCCCGTGGCATTGCCCGGAGGGTCAAGCAGACGTTCGTGAATCCGCGAATCAGCGAGCACCTGGCTTATCTGGAATCCAGTCTCCAGGATTCGCCCTGGTTCGCCGGCGCGCAATTCAGCGCGGCTGACATCCAGCTCAGCTTCGTGCTGGAGGCGGCGCAGGCGCGCGGCGGGCTGGATCAGCGATATCCGAAGCTGACCGATTTTCTCCAGCGCATCCACGCTCGTCCGGCCTATGCACGCGCACTTGAGCGGGGCGGCGAGTATCAGCTGAATGCTTGATCGATTTTAGGGAACGCCAAGATGGCCGAACTCAGGTTTGTTCAACTCGATGTCTTCAGTGAGCGCATGGGCGGTGGAAACCCGCTGGGCGTGGTGTTGGGTGCCGAGCACTGGGACGGCGCCAGGATGCAGGCCTTTGCTGCCTGGACCGATCTGGTGGAAACCACCTTTCTGCTCCCCAGCGATCAGGCCGAGGCGAGCTACCGCTTGCGTATCTTCACCCCCAGCCGCGAGATTCCCTTCGCCGGCCATCCCACCATCGGCAGCGCACACGCAGCGCTGGACTGCGGCTTTGCGCAACCGCGCAACGGTATGTTGATCCAGGATTGCGGTGCCGGGCTGTTGCCGATTCGGGTCAGAGGTGCGGGCGCAGATCGTCGCCTGCTGCTGCAGTCGCCGAGCGCGCAGATTATCAGCGAAGGACTGGATGCCGATCCCCAGCTTGGTTTCGTGCTTGGCGATCGCCAGTTGGGCTCGCTGGGGGTGGCGCTGGTCGCCGGCGGGCGCCGCTGGTGGATGGCCGAGTTGGCCGATGAGGCGCAGGTGCGCAGCTGGCATCCCAATCACGATGCCATCGCCTCACTGGCACGGGCCAGCGATACGGTCGGCCTTTGCGTGTTTGCGCGCTGCAGCGGCGCGGACTATCAGCTCGCGGTCCGCGCATTCCCAGGCGGGGTCGGGATCATCGAGGATCCGGCTTCCGGGGCCGCCAACGGCCTGATCGCGGCGTACATTGCCCAGCGCGAGGGCGATGGGGCGCTGGGGCAGGGCTATCGGGTCAGCCAGGGTCGCGAAATGGGTCACGACGCCAGTATCGATGTGCTGATAGACGGACCGGAAAGCAACTGGGTGGGCGGCCGCTCCCATATCGTGGTGGA
>JAGRJL010000808.1 GCA_020442775.1 Lysobacterales bacterium
ACGGTTGAAGAATTGACGGGAGAGAAGCATGAGCAAGCCGACTGAGGCCGGCAACGGCACCATTCGAGTGAAGTTGGTGCGCAGCGTCAACGGAACTCAATCCAAACATCGGCTGTGTGTGCGGGCGCTGGGACTGGGCAAGCTCAACAGCGTTTCTGAATTGAAGGACAGCCCTTCCGTGCGTGGACTGATCAACAAGGTCCGCTACATGGTTGCCGTCGTCGACTGATAAGGACACGGTCATGCGATTGAATGAAATCAAGTCTGCCGAAGGCAGCCGCACCGAACGTCGCCGCGTGGGTCGCGGGATCGGCTCGGGCCTGGGCAAGACCTGTGGTCGGGGTCACAAGGGTCAGCATGCCCGTTCGGGTGGCTACCACAAGGTTGGCTTCGAAGGCGGCCAGATGCCGCTGCAGCGTCGCCTGCCGAAGGTGGGTTTCGCCTCCAAGACTGCTGGCGATTGCGCCCAGGTTTTCCTCTACCAGCTTGCCGATCTGAAGGCTGAAGTCATCGACTTCGAGGCGCTGCAATCGGCCAATCTGGTCCCTTCACGTGCCAAGCGCGCGAAGATTGTGAGCAAGGGCGAAATCGGTCGTGCGATCACGGTCAAGGGCGTCGCGGTAACCGCCGGCGCGAAGACTGCGATTGAGGCGGCTGGCGGAACGGTGGAGGCCTAAGTTGGCTGCTGCGCCGTCACTGTCGGGAATTGGGGGTGCCGGTCGCCTGACCGAGCTGCGGCAACGCTTGTTGTTTGTGGTCGGTGCGATGATCGTGTTCCGTTTCGGCTCCTTCGTGCCGGTGCCTGGGGTCAACCCGCAGGCCATGGTGCAACTGATGGAGCAGCAGCGCGGCACCATCGTGGACATTTTCAACATGTTCTCCGGTGGCGCGCTGGAACGCTTCTCGTTGTTTGCCCTGAGCGTGATGCCGTACATTTCGGCGTCCATCGTGGTGCAGCTGCTGAGCACCAGTATTCCCAGCCTTCAGGCGTTGAAGAAGGAAGGCGAATCCGGTCGTCGGAAGATCACCCAGTACACCCGCTA
>JAGRJL010000809.1 GCA_020442775.1 Lysobacterales bacterium
GTCAGCAGCGCCCGGGTCTGCGCCCAGCGATCGTTTTGTGCTTCGGCTGCGGCCAGCACCTCCATCAGCAACGCCTGCGCCGGCGCCAGATCTTCACGCCGTACCCAGAGTCCGGCGAGCATCAGCCGGGCGCGCAGCTGCGAGTGCTTGTCATCAATTCGGTTGGCCGCCTCCAGCGCAGCCAACGCATGCACCTCCTCCTGCTCCCACAGTGCTCGCGCGTTGAGGTGTCGGGCAATCGCCAGTTCGGCTCGAGCGACCATCGAATCGTCGCCCAGCAATTCCGCTCTGGCCAGCGCGTCACTGGCCAGGCGCAAGTGGGCCAGTTGCTCGGCGGTGGGCTGGTTGGACTCCAGCCGGGTCAGCAGTCGGTCCAACTCCTCGTGAAGCCTGCCGTCGTCCGCTACCGCGACGTCCGCCGGGGTCTGCGCTTGCGGTTCCGACGATGCCGCGCCGGTGGAGATCAACAACGCCAATGCCAGCAGCGAAATCCATCCCCGCTTCCCGCGTGCGGGGCGTGATCTGGATAGCGTAGGCGTGCAGTAATCCAAGCAGAGTTCCTTTCACGGGACGGCTGGCGCCGCCGCCCCCGGCGCGTGGACCTAGAATAGCAACAGCTTTGCCGCGCGCGCAGGTGTTCGACGGGCCAACTTGACCGAGCCGCTCAGGCCACCTGCCCGGCCATGGCCAAGGCCTTGTCCACCCACGCCGACTGTCGCTGGCGCCAGGTCCTGACCGGGTCATCCTCGGTCAGGTAGTCCGGGCCCAGAATCGCCTCGGCCCACAGCAGGCAGCCCAGCACCAGCACATCCGCGGCGCCGACCTGCTCTCCGGAGACGCAGGGCTGCTGCTGCAGCAGCGCGCGCAGCGGTTCCAGCGTCGCGCCCAGAATTGCACGATATTTCCTTTCATCCTGCGCGATCGCCTCCAGGCTGGCGCCCAGGCGCTGTTCGCGAGTGCTGCGGAAGTAGTCCTGATCCTCGCCCTCCAGCAGAGCGCAGATTTTTGGCGCCACCACCTTGAACACCGCCGCCAGCAGGCTGCGGTCCACCCAGGCGCGGACGAAGCCCAACGAGCGATCTTCCGGCAGCAGCAGTGGGGCCTGCGGATAGCGCTGCTCCAGCACCTGCAGGATGCGGAAGCTGTCGCTGAA
>JAGRJL010000810.1:0-842 GCA_020442775.1 Lysobacterales bacterium
GCTATCGATATCTACCGCAATGAGACCACCCGTCATGCGGATCTGATCCTGCCGCCGGCATCCTCCCTGACCCAGGACCACTACGACCTGGTGTTCAATGCCTTTGCGGTTCGTCGGGTGGCGCGGCTGAGCGCTGCAGTGGCGACCAGAGCAGCACAGCAGCGCGGTGACTGGGAGATTTTCAACGGGCTGGCGGCGGCATTCGCCAGCGCAGCCGGCAAGTCCTTCGAGCCACCGCCGGAGCCGCGTGCGCTGCTGCACTGGCTGCTGCAGGGTGGCGACAGCGGGGTGGATTTGAAGCAACTGCTGGGCGCGCCCCATGGACTGGATCTGGGTCCGCTGGAGCCCTGTCTGCCCGGCCTGATCCAGCATGCCGACAAACAGATTCAGTGCGCCCCGCCGCTGCTGCTGGAGGCGCTGCAGATCTATCGCGAAGCCAGCAGCCAGCCGGCAGCGCAGGCGCTCGCGCTGATCGGCAGGCGCGAAGTGCGCGACAACAACTCGTGGATGCACAACCTGCCGCGCTTGCGCAAGGGCTCCTCGCGACATGCCTTGTGGATGCATCCCGACGACCTGCAGGCGCGTCAGCTGAGCGATGGCGCATTGGTGCAGATACGCTCGGCGGTGGGTGCGGTGCGCACCGTGGTTCGTGCCCGCGAGGATTTGCTGCCCGGGGTGGTCTGCCTGCCGCATGGCTATGGACATCAGGCCAGCGGCACCGCGCAAAGCCTGGCGGTGGAGGATCCCGGGGTCAGCTACAACGATCTCAGTGATGCCGCGGTGCTGGACATGCCGACTGGAAATGCCGCCCTCAACGGCACCCCGGTGTGGGTGGAAGCGGC
>JAGRJL010000810.1:902-1906 GCA_020442775.1 Lysobacterales bacterium
GGCGTCTGTGGGGCGATATCGAGGCGATTCAGGGAGATAGAAGCCGCGACTGGCCCGAATCGTGCCTGAATGTCATCGCAATGCCGTTTTCCTTCTGCTACGCTACGCGCACTGTGTTTGCACGGTCACCGCGTTCCGTGACTTGATGCAGCGCCGATCTTCGATCCGCTCCATCGTGTTGCTCGCTCCCTTGCATCCCAGTGAACGATGGCTGGCCCCTGGGTTGGTCGTGAGCTTTTTTTGTAACTGTTTGGAGTGAGTTCCATGTCTGATCGGGAGACCGGTACCGTTAAGTGGTTCAACGAAGCCAAGGGCTTCGGTTTCATCAGCCGCGCTGACGGTCCCGATGTATTCGTGCATTTCCGCGCCATCACCGGCACGGGTTTCCGTACCCTCAGTGAGGGTCAGACCGTCACCTTCCGCGTGACTCAGGGCCAGAAGGGCCCGCAGGCGGAAGATGTGACTGCGGAGTAATTGCGCGGAAACAGCCTGCGTTCAAGGCCGGGCGGGGCTTACCCGCCCGGTTTTTTTCTCCCTGCGGTTTCTACCTGTCCCCTTGCCGTTCCGGTGAGGCGGGTGCCATCTGCTTTTCCGTTCGCCTCACCTTCCGGGTGTTTGGCGAAGCGCAACCTTCATTGCCCTGATCCTGACGCAGCGATCGAAATCGCCTTGCCGCGTCTGATCGCAAGGTTTTGAAACCACATTCCCGTCACCTGTTGGCTGCTTGATTGACCATTAGCTCGCCCGAGCCCAACCGTGGCGCGCGGCCTTCGGTCTCGATCAGCCGCGTGGACCGGGTCCCGCAAACTCAACATCGGGCCAGCAATCGGGCCTGCGGAGTACAACAATGATCACGATAAGCGTACGTGGATTGCCCTCGAGCATGACTGAATCCGGCCTCACCGAGCTGTTCACCGGTTTTGGCAAGGTCCATCAACTGAAGCTGGCGCGGGATCTGTTCAGCGGCAGCTGCAAGGGCTTTGCCGAGCTGCAGATGGAAGGTC
>JAGRJL010000811.1 GCA_020442775.1 Lysobacterales bacterium
CCAGAAGCAGGCACAGCCATAAGGTTGGCGCGACTATTCGGTGCATTCAGGCCTCCGTTTTCCGCCAGGCATGGTCGGCCTTGTGCGGGCTGTCGATGGGACGATTAGCTGGCGGCGACGGCTGGGGTAATGTGGCCGGATCACGCGCCGTGTCCCAGGAGCCGACGACGCATCCACCACAGCCACAGGGCAAATAGAAGGCCGCACCCCAGATAAGCGATGTGCAATGGGCGCGCGACCGCCTGCAGCGATGGTGAGATCGCTTCGGCGGGCAGGTGATAGGCCAACAACAGCTGATCGGCGGCAAAGAGCCGGTTCAGGCGCAGCGTGTCATCGCCGGTCTGAAGCAACACTTCATCGTCCGCCGGCATTGAAGGGATTCTGGCGACCAGGTCCGGTAGCTGCTGCTGCAGTTGGGGCGGCGCATTGCTGAAGCGCAGGATCACCTGATCCTTGCTGCGCTGGAGCAGGCTGACTTCCGCGGCGGTCGCTTGCGCCAGGTCCTCCATCATCGCCGCGTCCACCCGCAGTCCGGCCAGCAGAAAGCCATCAAACAGGCCGCCACGCTGCATCGGCACGATAGCCGCGAGCACCGGCGCGTTTCCGCCCTCCAGCACGGTAATGGCGGCGCTGCCGGTCTCGGCCACTTTATCGAGCACAGCGTCGCGCTGAAGGTTTTGACCTCGGGTGACCGCCGCATCAGAACTGGCCAGAACCCGTCCACTGCTGTCGATCACGGCCGCCACCGCGAAGCCCTGCTGTTCTGCGCGCTCGCCAAGCAAATCGGAAACCGAGCTGACGTCGACCGGCGAATCGGGCAGCGCGCCGACGTTAAGTGCCTGCGCCGCGTAAGCGACGAAGGCCTGATTGTCTGCCAGGGCGCTGGCCTTGCTGCTCAGTGAATCCACCCGCAGCTGCTCAAACAGTTCCTGGACGGCAGCGGCGCGCTCAAATCCCCCGGCGCGCAGGGATCCGCTGAGCAAGCGCTGCTGTTGTGACAG
>JAGRJL010000812.1:0-1312 GCA_020442775.1 Lysobacterales bacterium
TCACGCTGCTGCCCGGGGCATCGGAGGGGCCGGCATTGCTGACGCCAATGGTCCAGGTCACCGAGCCGCCGGGCGTGGCATTGCTGACGCCGTTGTCCTTGGTCACGACCAGATCGGCCTGCGGCGTGAAGCTGTTGGTGTCGGTCGCGTTGACGAGGGAGGCGCCCACGATATTGAGCGTGGCCGTGTTGGACAGGTTGCCGGTCGCCGCGGGGCTGGTGATGCAGGTGGCCGTGTAGGTGACACTGCCACCGGCCCTCAGGGTGATCAGATGATTGATGTCGCCCATGCCCGAAGCCAGGCAGACGCTACCGCCGGCGCTCGCGCAGGTCCAGCTGACCGAGGTGCAGGCCGCCGGGAAGATGTCGATCAGCGAGCCGCTGGAGTCGCTGGGGCCGGCGTTGCTGGCAATGATCGTATAGGTGGTGCTGGTGCCAGGCACGAGGCTGGTCACGCCATCGTCCTTGCTGATGGCCACGTTCGCCATCGGGAAGTAGGTGTCGGTGTCGGTGGCGCTGTTGTTGGCCATGTTCGGATCGGGGTCCGGACCACTGACCGTCGCGGTGTTGGCCAGATTGCCGCCGGCGGAGCTGGCAATTGCACAAATGGCGGTGTAGGTGACACTGCCACCCAGAGGCAGATCGACGGCATCGTTGATGTTGCCCATGCCCGACGCGCCGCAGCTGCCGCCGCCGGCGCCCACGCAGCTCCAGTTCACGCTGGTGCAGGCGGCGGGGAAGTTGTCGGTCACGGTCGCGCCCAGTGCGTCAGTGGGTCCGGCGTTGCTGGCGGTGATCGTGTAGGTCACCGAGGCGCCAGGCACTGCAAAGGCCACGCCGTCGGTCTTGGTGATCGACAGGTCCGCCTCGGGCACCAAGCAGTTCTGGCTGCCCGGGGTCGGCGATGACTGGCGATAGGCAGTGGTAACCCGCGGCCCACCGGCGCTGTCGGGACAGCGCTGGTTGGATTCGAAGTCCTTGCTGCCGTTGCCGTCCTCGTTGATCTGCGGTTGGCCGGTCAGGAGCAGCGGAGCCAGCAAGCCGGCGTCATCGGCATCGTTGGTGTCGTAAACCAGTGCGTCGACGAGATTGATCGCAGTCACCGGCGTGTCGATGGGAAAGTCGGTGTCATCGCCCACATAGAGGGCGACGGCATCGGCGCCGTTCTGCAGCGTGTTGTCGGCAAAGACGGCTCCCACATTGACGACCGCCGCGTTGCCCAGCACGAAGTAGCCATTGGCATCGGTGACAAAGCCATCCAGATCGATGGCCTCATAGGAGGCGTCGTCCGAGCCATTGAAGAAGACCAGGAC
>JAGRJL010000812.1:1456-2576 GCA_020442775.1 Lysobacterales bacterium
GCCGCTGTCGCCCGCGAACAGTTGCCAGGTGGAGATGGCAGGCTGGCCGTTGTAGGTATCCAGATCGCCGTTATTGGGCAGGAAACTGCCGCTGGTCGGCGTCCCGGCGGGTATGGCAGCAGCAGACTGATCAAAAACGGTGGTGACAAGGCCAGCCTCAACATTGCCAGACCAGGTGGGCGGTATCGACGTGGCCAGAACCTGATTGGACGCCGGCCCGTTGATCCGGAAGTTGACCTCCTCGTTGAAGGTGCTTCCGGCGGTCGGCATCGTGCAGGAGCCGCTGGTCTTGAACCAGGTGATCGATACGTCGACGTCGGTGATGAGCGAATTTGCCGGGAAGTCGCTGGCATCAAACGTGAGCATGGGCAGGGCCACGCAGAAGGATCCGCAGCCATCGATCGATTGAAACCCCGCCGGATCAGCGGTCTTGGTGACCGTGATGGCATAAGCGCTTGAACTGTAGAGCAAGGCGCCTAACAGCGATACGGCAACGCGAGCTGCTATAGCCCGATGCAATCCTTGGTCCATCACCAGCCTTCCTTTGCTCCCCGCAATTGCGGCGAACGATGACAGCAGGCAATTCCCTCAGTCAATGCATTTTCTGGGGTGGGATGAAGGGCCTCAGCGGTGAAGAGTAACCGCCCGCCAGCACGGTCAGGGAAGGCTACTTCGCAAAGCGCTCCAGGTCGATCAGCTGGAGGTTCTCGATCTGGTCGAAGATCGGCTCGTTCTCCGACCAGAAGATCTTCGGCGTGCCGGCGGTGATGAACACCGCGACATCCAGCTCGGCGCCCCACAGCACGCTGTAGCGGACCTGGAAGGGGTCGCTCTCGCTGACGCTGGGGATGATCTCCTCGACCACCAGGCAGCTGCGCACCAGCAGCCCCTCGGTCTCTTCCTCACACTCGCTGAGCACCTTGGTGGCGGCGCGCTTGCCGGCCAGGAATTCGTGGGCGAAGTCCTTGGCCGAAACCCCGGCCTTCTGCTGCAGCCCGAAGATCATCTGGATCCGCACGCCGGTCTGGTAGGGACCGCGTTCCGGATCTTCCTTGGACAGCACCCACTGGAACGAGGATTCGTTGTGGGCGGTGCGATAGAACCAGCCGTCCGGCCGGGC
>JAGRJL010000095.1:0-1272 GCA_020442775.1 Lysobacterales bacterium
GCATCATCACTTCGTGGTTGCCGCGACGGGAACCGAAGGAGTTGAAGTCCTTGGCTTCGACCCCGTGCTCGACCAGGTATTGGCCTGCCGGGGTATCGGTCTTGAACGAACCGGCGGGCGAGATATGGTCGGTGGTGATGGAGTCGCCGAGCAGGGCCAGCACCCGCGCGCCCTTGACGTCGCTGGTGGGCGAAGTCTGCGCGGTCATCCCTTCGAAGTAGGGCGGGTTCTGCACATAGGTGGAGTCCGCATCCCACTCGTACAGATCGCCGTCAGCCGCGACCACCGACTGCCAGCGCTCATCGCCGCGGAACACGCCCTCGTAGCTCTCACGGAACTGCTCGGCGCTGATGCTCTTCTGGATGGTTTCGGCGATTTCGCGATTGCTCGGCCAGATGTCGCGCAGATAGACCGGCTTGCCGTCGCTGCCGGTGCCCAGTGGATCGGTGGTCAGGTCGATGTCGACGGTGCCGGCCAGCGCATAGGCCACCACCAGCATCGGTGAGGCCAGATAGTTCATCTTGACCTCGGCGTGCACCCGGCCTTCAAAGTTGCGGTTGCCCGAGAGCACGGAAGTGGCGACCAGATCACCCTCGGCAATCGCCTTGCTGACCGCTTCGGGCAGCGGGCCGGAGTTGCCAATGCAGGTGGTGCAGCCGTAGCCGACCAGATAGAAGCCCATCTTTTCCAGGTCGTCCAGAAGGCCTGCACGCTTGAGGTAGTCGGTGACCACCAGCGAGCCGGGCGCCAGCGAGGTCTTGACCCAGGGCTTGATCTTGAGCCCCTTGGCTGCCGCGTTGCGCGCGACCAGGCCGGAGCCCAGCATCACCGCCGGGTTCGAGGTGTTGGTGCAGGAAGTGATCGCGGCAATGACCACCGCGCCGTCCTTCATCTCGCCACCTTCAAAGCTGGCGACGCCGGGACGGGAGACCTTGCCCTTGGCCGCACGCGCCTCGGCGATCGGGCCCAGATGCTTGCGATAGTCGGCCTGCATGTCTTCCAGCAGCACGCGATCCTGCGGCCGCTTGGGACCGGCGAGCGACGGCTTGACCGTAGCCAGATCCAACTCCAGCACCGCGCTGTACTCGGGGCTCGGAGAGTCGTTGTCGTCAAAAGTGCCCTGGGCCCTGGAATAGGCCTCGACCAGGGCAACCTGCTCGTCGCTGCGGTCGGAAAGGCGCAGGTAGCGCAGGGTGTCTTCGTCGATCGGGAAGAATCCGCAGGTGGCGCCGTACTCGGGGGCCATGTTGGCGATCGTCGCGCGATCGGCCA
>JAGRJL010000095.1:1341-3931 GCA_020442775.1 Lysobacterales bacterium
TGGGTGACGGTGAGTACCAGGTCGGTGGCGGTCGCGCCCTCGGGCAGGCGCCCGTAAAGACGGAAACCGACCACTTCCGGGATCAGCATGGTGCTGGGCTGACCGAGCATGGCTGCTTCAGCCTCGATGCCGCCCACGCCCCAGCCAAGCACGCCGATACCATTGACCATGGTGGTGTGCGAGTCGGTGCCGAAAAGGGTGTCCGGGAAGGCCTGCAGTTCACCGTCCACTTCACGCGAGAACACGGTGCGGGCCAGGTATTCCAGATTGACCTGGTGAACGATGCCGGTACGCGGCGGCACCACCTTGAAATTGTCCAGGCTGTTCTGGCCCCAGCGCAGGAAGGCGTAGCGCTCCTTGTTGCGGTTGAACTCGATGACCGCGTTCAGATCCAGCGCACCGGCGTTGCCGAAGTTGTCCACCTGCACCGAGTGGTCGATCACCAGTTCCACCGGAATCAGCGGGTTGATCTTCTGCGGATTGCCGCCGAGTTGCTTCATCGCGTCGCGCATCGCGGCCAGATCGACCACGCAGGGCACCCCGGTGAAGTCCTGCAGGACCACGCGGGCCGGCATGAAGGCGATCTCGTGGGTGCTCTTGGTCTTGGGATCCCAGGCCATCACCGCCTCGATGTCGGCCTTGGTGACGTTGACGCCGTCCTCGTGGCGCAGCAGGTTCTCCAGTAGCACGCGAAGCGAGTAGGGCAGCCGTGAAACCCGATACTGGTCCTCCAGGACCTGAAGGTTGCGGTAGTGATAGGTCTTGCCGGCGACGTCCAGGGTGGCGCGAGTGCCAAAACTGTCGAGCATAGGGGGGCTCCGAGACTGGGTGAGAGGGGGCGCCAGAAGGCGCAATGCAGCTGCGTATTATGACCCAAGCTGCCCGATTTGGCTTGGGCCCGGGTGTAGACCTTGGTCTGATTGAGCGCCGGCGATGGTGGTCGGGATCAGGTGGCGCCGCGGTCCGGGCGCTGGGTATTGCTGCTCAAATCCGACAGCTGCAGGTCCAGCGCACCCACCGAGCGGTAAATCTCGGCCAGAGACAAGGTCAGCGAGGCAATCATGCAGACCAGGCTGGCGCAAAACAGGAGCTTGCCCAACATCAGCTGTTCGGCGAACAGGGCGAACATGCTGGAGGTGCACAGGAGCAGACTGAGCACGCCGAACAGCTGCATGTCGCGGATCAGACGAACCCGGCGGCGCAATTGCGCAATCTGCTGCGCGTAGATGGTTTCGTCCGGATGGGCCTTGAAATAGCCATGCAGTCCGCGGATCACCGCCGCCACCGACAGAAAACGGTTGGTATAGGCCAGCATCAGCAGCGAAATGGCAGGAAACAGCAGGGCAGGGGTGGAGAGCGAGATTTCCATGGTTTACTGGCGCGAATCCGTCGGCTCGATCAGGAACAGCGCGACCACCCGGCGTCCTTCGGAGACCAGCAGGTTGTAGGTTCTGGCTGCGCCGCGATGGTCCATCACCTCCAGTCCCAGCCCCTGGCGCTGCAGTTCCATTCGCAGCGCGGTCGACGGAAAGCGCAGTCGGGTGCCGGTCGCCAGCAGCAGCACTTCGGGTTGGATCTCGATGGCGGCGGCAAAGGCAGCCGGATCCAGTGCGTCAAGCTGGCGACAGGACCAGGCTTCGACTCGCTCCGGCGCCAGCATCACCGACTCCTGCCAGCGCCGGCCGCCGATGCTCAACCAGTCGTCGCCAATCCCGTCAATCGGCGGTTGAGTCGCGCTGTATTGTTCGACCAGCTGCATCGATTCAGGCCGGCAATGCCAGCTGTGGATTCTCCGGATGGGCGCGGTACAGGCACACGGTATGGCCGATGCTCTGCACGATTTCCGCCTGGCTGGCTTCGGCCATGGCCTTGATCATCCCGGCCCGGTCCTCACGATCTGCCGCGCCGACCTTGACCTTGACCAGTTCGTGATCAAGCAAGGCGCGATCAAGCTCTTTCAGCACGGTTTCGCTCAATCCCTTGGAACCGATCATCACGATCACTTTCAGATGGTGTGCCAGACCGCGCAAATAGCGGCGCTGGCTGTTGCTCAAGGGCATAGCGGGTTCCTGTGATTGGTCGGCGGCAAAGGTATCATGCGCTGCACAATGAACGCGCATTCGACGCCTTTCGCTGGTCTGAGCCAGATGAAAGTGAAGGCTTCCGCCAAGCGCTGTGTCGAGTCCCTCCGCTATTACACGGTCTACAACCAGATGCCGGTCAAGAAATCCAGCAGCAAACGATGGCTCAGGGAGCATTTTGATGATCCCTATGTGCAGCGCGCGCACCGCGAGGGGGTTCGCTCGCGGGCGACCTTCAAGCTTGAGGAGTTGCTGGAGAAGGACCGGGTCCTGAAGCCGGGCATGTCGGTTGTCGACCTTGGTGCGGCGCCCGGTGGCTGGTCCGAACTGGTCGCCAAGCGGCTCAAGGGCAGCGGACGGGTGGTGGCGATGGACCTGCTGGAGATGGCGCCGCTGGAAGGCGTGGACTTCATCCAGGGAGACTTCACCGAGGATGCGGTGTTACGTGAACTGGAGCAACGGCTGGATGGCAACAAGGTTGACCTTGTGTTGTCCGACATGGCCCCCAA
>JAGRJL010000095.1:4066-5096 GCA_020442775.1 Lysobacterales bacterium
TATCTGCGGGAGCTGCGACAAGGCTTCCAGAAGGTATCCCTGCGCAAGCCCAAGGCCTCGCGCGGACGCAGCAGGGAGATCTACGCAGTGGCTACGCAGCTGAAGATCAGCACAACGCCTGGTGAATGAGCATTGTAGAAATGTGATCCACGGGACTTTTGGCCAAGACGGAATCTTCAGGCCACTGGTAGTATGAAGTCGTTATAGCTCGGGACCTTGAGCTCAGGTCATCTGGATCGAGGGGGTTCCGAAGAGGGTGAAACGTGAACGATCTGGCTAAGAACGTACTGCTCTGGACAGTGATTGCGATGGTACTGCTGGCGGTGTTCCGAAATTTCGGACCCGGCAACGGCACTGTTGAGGCCAAGAGCTATTCCGAATTCGTCGCGCTGGTCGACCGGCAACGAATTGAGGAGATCAGAATCGATGGGGCCAAGGGCCAGATCAGCGGCACCGCACAGGGCGGCGAGAAATTTGCCGTGAACGCCCCGGTGACCGAGGACCTGCTCAAGCGTCTGGAGGAAAAGGGCGTCAAGGTCGAGTTCGCCCCCCGCGACACCGGTTCACCGCTGTTCTCGCTGTTCCTCAACCTGCTTCCGGTGATCGTGCTGATCGGATTCTGGATCTTCATGATGCGGCAGATGCAGGGCGGCGGCGGCGGTCGCGGCGCGATGAGCTTTGGCAAGAGCCGCGCTCGGCTGCAGGGAGAGGATCAGGTCCGGGTCACCTTTGCCGATGTGGCCGGCGTCGACGAGGCCAAGGAAGAAGTCAAGGAACTGGTGGAGTTCCTCCGCGATCCAGGCAAGTTCCAGCGTCTGGGTGGGCGGATTCCGCGCGGCGTATTGATGGTCGGTTCGCCGGGTACCGGCAAGACCCTGCTGGCCAAGGCGATTGCTGGCGAAGCCAAGGTGCCGTTTTTCACCATTTCCGGTTCGGATTTTGTGGAGATGTTTGTCGGCGTGGGTGCCTCCCGCGTGCGCGACATGTTTGAGCAGGCCAAGAAGCACGCGCCCTGCATCATCTTCATCGA
>JAGRJL010000813.1 GCA_020442775.1 Lysobacterales bacterium
CGCAGGATTGATCGGCCTGGAAGTGGGTGCCAGCGCCAGACTGTTCGGCGGGGTTGCGAGCCTGCTTGGCTGTATCCGCGACGACCTCAGGCAACTGGGCTTCAGCGCGGTGGGCGGATTGGGCCGATCACTTACCGCGGCGACCCTGCGCAGCCAACTGGCACAGTTTGGCCGGATCAGCTGCGCGCTGAGCGACTCTGCGCGGGTCGACCGCTTGCCGGCGCTGAACGGCACCCCGGTCGAACTGCTGCCGCTCGAGCGGCGCACCATAGAGATACTCCAGGGCAGCGGCATCAGCCGCCTCGGCGAGTTGATCAAGATCTCCGAGGCCGCGCTCCGACGTCGCTTTGGCGCGGCGCTGGTGACCTATCTGGGTCGACTGAGGAGCACTGCGCCAGAGAACAACGAACGCTATCAGCCTCCGCAAGGCTATCAGGCCACCCTGGAGCTGCCTGCGCCCACCGAGTTGGGAGAAGCGCTGTGGTTTCCGATCAAGCGGCTGATCAATGACCTGTGCTGGACCCTTCAGGCCCGGGATCTGGCGGTCGATCAACTCGAGTTGCAGTTCGAGCTTGAGCGCGCTGATCGCTCCGGCGAATGGCTCAACCGTTCCGAGCCGATGATCGGTGCTGCACCCAGCGGCAACCGTCTGCAGTGCCAGCTGCTGGAGGCAAGCCGCGACCCGACGCACCTGTTTGAATTGTGTCGTCAGCGACTGGAGCGACTTGCGCTGGATGGCAAGGTCCTGAGCATTCATCTGCAGGTGCATCGACTGCCCCCGCCCCAGGTCCTGCAGGAGGATCTGTTCGACTCCAGCGCTCGGGAGCAGGGGGACTGGTCACGCCTGCTCGAGAGACTGGCCGTGCGCCTTGGTGAAGGCAGTCTTCAGCGTCTGGTGGAAGCCGCCGACCTGCGTCCAGAGCGGGCTGCCACCAGCAGCCCCATCGCGGGTCCGGCGAAGCGCTCAGTCGGCAAGACGGCGCACCCGGCACCGTTGCGGGGCGATCTGGCGGTCAGGCCAAGCTGGTTGCTGGCGTCGCCTCAACCGATCGCGGAAGGCGAATTTCAACTGCTATCAGATAGCGAGCGTATCGAGGGTGGCTGGTGGGACGGCAACGATGTGCGCCGCGACTACTTTCGCGCACTGCATGTGAACGGCGGTCAGTGCTGGGTTTATCGCTCGCTGCGCCCGCCACATGGATGGTTTCTGCACGGATGGTTTGGGTAGCCTGCGCTCTGGGCCGTTCGCCCGCGCATGGGAGTACGGTTGGCATCCCCAGGGAA
>JAGRJL010000096.1 GCA_020442775.1 Lysobacterales bacterium
GCTGTGCGGGTGAGCGCACAGCGCTTGCCGGTCGAGGTCAGTGGTGCCCGGCTGGCGCCCGCGTTTGGCCCAGAAGCGAGCCTGCTGCGCCGGGCCCAGAGCCGCGGTGCTGCGATAGCCTCTCGCCTGCCACGTTGCGCAGATGCCCGCTCGGACCACTCGGGGCGGTCGTCGGACAGGTTGGTCCGGTTACGTTTCGCGACCTCATTCGCCGGCTGCACGCGGAAAAGTGACCATCCGGGTCACTATCTGGCAAAAAAGATCGGAAAAGGGCTTGCCATCTGCCCTTTGTTGTCCATACCATACGGTACGGTATGGATATGCGCGTGGGGGAACTCGCGCATAGCCCGGTCAACCCACCCGCGCATCCGCGCTCTCACGTACGAGGGAGGTCGTCGTGAACAAGATTCGAGTGTCCTTGTCCCTGCTTTCTGCTGCCATCGCCATTCCCGGGCTGGCTGCAGCCGCCGATATTTCCAACGCCAAGCTGCTCAGCGGTCCGCCGTCCGAGTTCGCCAGCATGGCGCCGGCCAAGGCCGAGTCCAGCCTGCAGACCTCCAAGAGCGCGATGATCCCGATCACCCTGCGTGACGACGGGCGCGGTAACCTGAGCTGGGAAGGCAGCATTGCGGTGGAAGCCGAGCAGCTGCGGATGGCGCTGCTGAACGGCGGCGCGGGTGACTGGACCATGGACCTGCGCGCGCCCTTCGCGTTTGGCGCATCTTCGCCGGCGCGCTCGATCGCCACTCGGGTGGAGCAGACCAGCTACGGCATCGACGGCGCCAGCCAGCCCGCCGAGTACTACGCCTTTGACGGTCTGAGTCGCGGCAACTGGTCGGTCAGCATCCGCGCCAGCGGTCGCTCGGCCAGTCAGCGCGGTTTCCTGCTGGTGGAAGGCGGCGCTACCCGACTGCTCACCGCGCAGACCGATTTCAATCAGACCGTCGGTCAGCAGATCGGACTCACCGCGAAAGTGGCGCAGGCCGATGAGTTTGGCGCCATCAACGCCACCTCCGCCCGGATCAGCTCGGTCAACATGAGCGTGACCGCGCCGGACGGTCGTCAGTTCACGCAAGCCTTTTACGACGACGGTTTGCACAGCGACGGTCGCGCTCGCGACGGCATCTACGGCGGCAGCTTCAGCGCACAGATGGCCGGCGACTACACGGTGCAGATCAGCATGGCCGGTCAGAGCGCTGATGGCACCAGCTTCTACCGCACTGCCGAGCATCTGATCCCGGTAGTCAGCGCCGACCTGTCCTTCGCCCGCGCGGCGGTCAGCACTGCGGTGGTCGACGACAGCCGTCTGGCGATCCGGGTGCCGATGAACAGCGGCCGGGCCAACGATACTCGCCATTTCCGCGTGCATGCCGAAGTCTGGGGCGCCGACCGCAGCGGTCGTATGGCACCGGTGGCCTGGGTCGGCGGGATGAAGCAGATCAATGGCGGACAGCTGGAACTGAGTCTGGACGGCCGCTGGCTGAGTCTGGCCGGCGTCAACAGCGCGACCATGGAACTGCGCAACCTGCGCATCGAGGACCCTGATCACTTCATTGCAGTGGCCAAGAGCCAGCGCCTGCCGTTTACTGCAGCGCGCCTGCCGACCAGTGCCGGTCGCGCGGCCGCGGGCATCACCGAAGACATGCGCATGGGCCCGCGTCCGCAGGCTGCACTGGAGGCCGGTTCCCGCCTGCTGCTGGTGCACGGTTACTGCTCAGGCAACGTCTGGGGTCCGCAAACCGGCCAGTTCACTGGCGAGTCGGTATTCCAGGATCTCAATCAGAACCGCAGTCATGACGAATTCGCCCGCCGCGTGCGTGACTATGGCGCGTCCTGGAGTTCCTTCGGCATCGTTGCCCACAGTCAGGGCGGCGCGGCCGCGACCCACCTTTACACCTATTACTGGAGTGGTCTGGACTATGCCTCTGGCAACCGCCTGATCCAGTCGGTTGGCACCCCGTACCAGGGCACCAACCTGGCCGGCAACCTCGCGGTGCTGGGACAGATCTTTGGCGCCGGCTGCGGCAGCAACAGCAACCTGACCTACAGCGGCGCGGCCAGCTGGCTGTCGGGGATTCCGAGCTGGGCACGGGCCAAGGTGAACTATTCCACGACCTCCTTCAATGATCGCTGGTGGGCCTACGACTACTGCCACATCGCCACCGATCTGCTGCTCAGCGATCCCGATGACGGCACCACCGAACGCGCTTACGGCCAGCTGTCAGGCGCGATCAATCGCGGCCACAAGACCGGCTGGTGCCACACTGGCGGCATGCGTGATCCGGCGCAGACCACCGACGGCTCGCGCAACGCGGACATGAACAACAACGCCGCCCGCTAATCAGATTGACCCTGAGTATTCGCCCTCCCCGGAAACGGGGAGGGCGTTTTTTT
>JAGRJL010000097.1 GCA_020442775.1 Lysobacterales bacterium
TGCAGGAGAGCATCTGCGGCGGAGTGTTCAAGGCCAGCTGGCAGCCGGGCCCAAGGCCTGAGGAAGTGATCCCGCAGCTGCGCGCGCGGGCCTGGATCACCGCCGAGGCGACCCTGCTGCTGGATCCTGCCGACCCCTTCCGCTTCGGACTGAGCGACGGTGCCTGATACCCGCTTCGACCTGGCGATCGTCGGCGCCGGCATGGTTGGCGTCTGCCTCGCCCTGGACGCGGTCGACGCCGGTCTGCGCACGGTCTTGATCGACCAGCAGCCGCCGGGGCAAGGCGCCAGCGCGGCGGCGATGGGGCATCTGGTCGTACTGGACAGCGATGCTGAAGAGATGGCCTTGTGCAGTCTGGGCCTACGGCGCTGGCGCGAATACGGCGACCTGAAGCGGGCTCAGTGGCAGAACGCCGGCACCCTCTGGATCGCCGTGGACGACGCCGAACAGGCGCCGCTGCTGGCCCGCCAGCAGGCCTTTGCCGCACTGGGCTTGCACAGTGAATGGCTGGATCCGCAGTCGTTGGCAGAGGCCGAGCCCGGACTACGTGAAGGTCTGGCCGGCGCGTTGCGGGTCAGCGGCGACGCCCTGATCTATCCGCCGGGAGCGCTGCTGGACCTGCTGGAGCGGATTCCGACCTCCCTGCTCACGCTCCGCATCGGCTCACCCGCCATCGAGATCGACGATCACTCGCTGACCCTGGCCGACGGCAGCGCGATCAGCGCCGGCCAGCGCGCGATTTGCGCCGGACTGCACAGCACCAGGCTGCTCCCGGGCCTCCCGCTGCTACCGCGCAAGGGGCAGCTGGCGATTACCGATCGCGGCCAGTCCACGGTTCGCCACGCGCTGGTCGAAGCTGGCTACGTGGCCACCACCCAAAGCGGGGTCGGCGTGGCCTGCAACCTGCAGCCGCGACCCGGCGGACAGCTGCTGATCGGCGCCAGCCGTGAAGCACGGGAGGATCAAAAGATCAACCAGCCGCTGCTGGGGCAAATGCTCAGTCGCGCGATCGAGTTCTACCCGTCGCTGGCGCAGATGCCGCTGATTCGCTGCTGGAGCGGGATTCGCCCAAGCACCGCCGACGGCCACCCGTTTATTGGCCGCTGGCCGCGCCTTGAGCGCACCTTCGTCGCGGCGGGGCACGAGGGGCTGGGCATCACCACCGCCCCAGCGACCTCCCAGCTCCTGCTGCAGCAGATTCTTGACCCAGCCTTGCCCAACCACGCCCGTTTTGACCCAGCGCGGGTGCTGCAATGAACGCAGTTGTCGAACTGCTGATAGACGGTCAGCCGGTGCGCGCCCCGGCCGGCGCCAGCCTGCTGGTCGCGCTGGAACAGCTGGGACTGGCGCTGACCGCCAGCCCCGGCGGCAGCCCGCGCGGAGCCTTCTGCGCGATGGGCGTGTGCCAGGAGTGTCGGGTCCGGGTCGACGGGCGTCGCGGCGTGCTCGCCTGCCTCACCGAAGTGCGCGAGGGCATGCGGGTGGAGCGCCGTCCATGAGCGCGATCTCGCGTTTGAGCGGAGATCTGCTGATCGTCGGCGCCGGCCCGGCCGGGCTGAGCGCGGCCGCTGTCTGCATCGAAGCCGGCCTCAGGGTGGTCCTGGTCGATCAGCAGCCGCGGCCGGGCGGACAGCTGTGGCGCCAGGGCATTGCCGCAACATGGCCCCAATCGCGCATGCGCCGTTTCCAGGCCTCGCTCAATAGCGACGCGCTGCGTTGGTTACCCACTCACCGACTGGTGCTGTGGCGCTCGCCCGCGGTTGGCCTGTTCGAGGGTCCACAGGGCGCGGTGGAGATTTCCGCCACTCATCTGCTGCTGGCCACCGGCGCGCGCGAGCTGGTGCCGCCCTTCCCCGGCTGGACCCTGCCCGGCGTCACCGGCGCCGGCGCGCTGCAGGCGATGGTCAAGACCGGCGTCGATCTGGGCGGCGCGCCGGTCACCCTGGCCGGCAGCGGTCCACTGCTGATGGCCAGCGCGGCGACCCTGGCGACTCACGGCGCACGCCTGAGCGGAATCTTCGAAACCCAGAATCGGCGCACGATGCGATCACTGGCGTTTTCGCTGCTGGCCTATCCGCCGCAGTTGCTGCAGGCATTGCGGCTGCGCCTGCAGGCCGCACGCACCCGCTACGAGTACGGCTGGCAGCTGCTGCGTGCCGAAGGCACGAAGCGCCTGGAGGCGGTCGTATTGCGCGACCCGCGAGGGCGCGAGCAGCGGATCCGCTGTGCTCGACTGGGGGTCAGCTACGGTCTGGTGCCCAATATCGAAACTGCCGCCGGCCTGGCCCTGGATCAGCGCACCGACCGTCGCTTCCCGGCACTCGCCGTGGACGCCAATCAGCGCTGCTCCGATCACAGGGTGTTCGCTGCCGGGGAAATCACCGGGGTTACCGGCGGTGCGGTGGCCGAGCTGGAAGGACAAATCGCCGGATGCGCGATCATCGGCGACCGCCCGCGCCTGCTGCGGCTGCGGCGACGACGCCAGCGCATCTTGCGCTTCGCTGAACTGCTTGCGCAAAGCTTTGATTGCGCGCCCGAGCAGCTGCCGATACCCGATCCCGAGACAGTGCTCTGCCGCTGCGAGGATGTGTGCTGGTCGGCCGCGCAGTTGGGCGCTCCCGACTGGCGCTCGCTCAAGCTGGCCAGCCGGGTCGGCATGGGCGCCTGCCAGGGCCGAATCTGCGGCGCGATCCTGCAGGCTTATGAACAACCCGCGCAGCGCGGCTGCCGGCCACCCATCGCACCGGTCAGCGCAGCCACCCTGGCGCTGCTGGCCGAATCACCCTCTCCCCCACAAGGACCCTCCACATGAGCATGCAATGGACCGGCGTGATGCCGGCGATTACCACCCCCTTCGACGACCAGGGCCGGATCGATCACGACTTTCTAGCCGAGCACGCGCGCTGGCTGGTGGCCGAAGGCTGCAGCGGCATCGTCGGACTGGGCTCGCTGGGCGAAGGCGGCACCCTGGAGCCGGCCGAGCGCGAGGCGCTGCTGACCACCCTGGTGCGCGCGGTCGGCGATCAGGTCCCGGTCGTTGCCGCAGTCGCCGCACTGTCTACCGCCGCCGCGGTCGAGCAGGCGCGGCGCGCGGAGGCGATCGGCTGTCGCGGGCTGATGGTGCTGCCGCCCTATGTGTATCGCGGCACCTGGGAAGAACAGCGCGCCCATCTGCGCGCGGTGATCGAGGCAACTCCGCTGTCGTGCATGCTCTACAACAACCCGGTGGCCTATGTGGTCGACTACAGTCCGGAGCAAATCCAGGAACTGGCTCAGAGCTGTGCCAATCTGCACGCGGTCAAGGAGTCCAGCACTGACGTGCGCCGGATTACCGCCCTGCGCGCCATCCTCGGCGATCGCCTGACCCTGCTGGTGGGGGTGGACGACGCCGCGGTCGAAGGCGCCGCCGCCGGCGCCCGCGGCTGGATCGCCGGCCTGGTCAACGCGATGCCGCGCGAATCGGTGGTGTTGTGGGAAGCGGCAATCCGCGGTGATCAGGCCACTGTCGACCGAATCTATCCCTGGTTCCTGCCGCTGCTGCGCCTGGATACCGTCCCCCACTTCGTCCAGCTGATCAAGCTGGTACAGGCCCGGGTCGGCCGCGGCAGCGAGACCGTTAGGCCACCGCGGCAGGTGTTGGTGGGAGGCGAGCGGGAGGAGGCGTTGGGGGTGATTGCAGGCGCATTGCGAACTCGCCCGTCGGTCCAGGCAGCGGAATAGGGCCCAGGGACGAGGGCCCAGGGCCCAGCGAGTTCGCGCCAACCCAACTGGGCCCTGGGCCCTACCCAACGCCCTGGGCCCTGACACTAAGCGCGTCCGCGCTTAGTGTCCCCCATCCATCTCCTTCAACGCGGTCAGCAGCTGTGCCACCGCGCCCTGGGCGTCGGCGAACAGCATCCGGGTGTTGTCCTGATAGAACAGCGCGTTCTCGATGCCGGCAAATCCGGTGCCCTTGCCGCGCTTGATCACCACCACGTTGCGTGACTCGGCCACGTCCAGAATCGGCATGCCGTAGATCGGGCTGGCCGGATCGGTCTTGGCCACCGGATTGACCACGTCATTGGCGCCAATTACCAGACTGACGTCGGTGGTGGCGAACTCGGGATTGATGTCGTCCATGTCGGCGATCAGGTCGTAGGGCACGCCGGCCTCGGC
>JAGRJL010000814.1 GCA_020442775.1 Lysobacterales bacterium
GGGGAGCGTTTCGCGGTGCGCAATTCGGGTGCCCGCGCAGTCGTCGAAGGTGCCGGCGACCATTGCTGTGAATATATGACTGGCGGAATCGTCGCGGTGCTGGGCCGCACCGGTTTGAACTTCGGCGCCGGATTCACCGGCGGATTCGCCTATATCCTCGACCTCGAGCGCGACTTCGTCGATCGCTACAACCATGAGTTGATCGACATCCAGCGGGTCTCGCCGGAAGGCATGGAGCACCACCTGCAGCATTTGCGCGGACTGATCGGCGCCCACGTGCGGGAAACCGGGAGTCGCTGGGGGCAGTCTCTGCTGGACGAGTTTCGCGACTACCTGCCCAAGTTCTGGTTGGCCAAGCCCAAGGCCGCGAGCATGGACTCGCTGGTCGAGAGCTTGAAACGGGCGGCCTGAGGAGAACCCCATGGCAGACAAGCACCTGGAGTTTCTGGAGTTACCGCGGCGGATGCCCGAAGAAGTGCCGGTCAGCGTCCGCGTCGAAGGCTGGGGCGAGATCTACGGCCAGTTCGATGGCGCCACCAACACTGAGCAGGCCTCACGCTGTCTGGATTGCGGCAACCCCTACTGCGAATGGAAGTGCCCGGTCCACAACTACATCCCCAACTGGCTGAAGCTGGCGGAGGCGGGACGCTTCCATGAAGCGGCGGAGTTGTCTCATCAAACCAATCCGCTGCCGGAGATCTGCGGTCGGGTGTGTCCGCAGGACCGGTTGTGCGAAGGCGCCTGCACCCTGGAAGAGGGGTTCGGCGCGGTAACCATAGGCGCGATCGAGCGGCAGATCACCGATACCGCGCTGGCCACCGGCTGGCGCCCAAAAGTCGCGCCGCGGGTCAAGAACAAGCGGGTCGCGGTGATCGGTGCCGGGCCGGCTGGGCTGGCCTGCGCAGACCGACTGGCCATGCGTGGCGTGGAATGCGTGGTTTTTGATCGTCAACAGGAGATCGGGGGATTGCTCACCTTCGGGATCCCGCCGTTCAAGCTGGACAAGGCGGTGATCAAGACCCGGCGCCAGGTACTCGAGCAGATGGGTGTGGATTTCCGTCTGGGTGTGGAAATCGGGGTGGATCTGAGCCTCGATGAGGTGCTCGCCGATTACGACGCCGTGTTTCTCGGCCTCGGGGCCTATCGCGCCGTGGACGGCGGACTGCCGGGAGCCGAGTTGCGCGGGGTTCACCAGGCACTCCCCTATTTGATTGGCAACATCAATCACCTTTTGGGCATTGCCGG
>JAGRJL010000815.1 GCA_020442775.1 Lysobacterales bacterium
CTGGCGGCGCTCCGGCCGAGCGCTTGGGTCGCTTCGGCGTTGTCAGCGGGCCGCCCCGGCCTCGCACTGTAGATCACGGGTCGCAACCGCATTGATGGATGGTTTGCACCGCCTGGATGAGCCGGTCGCGGGTATAGGGCACGGCCATCAACCAAAGCCGATGGTCCAGCTGACGAGGCTCCTGGCTGGCTGCCAATGGACCGAGGCAGAGAACCGCACAATCGCCTTGCCAAGCTGCGGGCAGCGCCTCGCAGATCAGCAGATCCAGTGACGCAGGGCGTGCATCCAGGTCATTGATATCCAGAATGCGTGCCTCCGGCAGGCCCTGGTGCAAGGCGTGCAGCACATAGCTGTTGAGCAGCGGATCGCTCAGCGACACCCCGATCCGGGAACGGCGAGTCGATACCGGGAAATGCAGGACCCGGCCCATCGTCAATCTCGACCAACCCTTTGCGCCTGCGGTGGTGTCTCCGATGGCGGATAGCCGTAGCGGCTGCGGAAGGCCCGAGTGAAGCTGGACAGGCTCTCGAAGCCCACCGCATAGGCGACTTCGGTGACCGGACCGGCTCGGCTTGCCAGCAGTTGGTGCGCCCGCTGCAGCCGCTGCTCGCGCAGATACTCACTCGGCGAACAACCAAATCGGGACTTCATCCGGCGAAACAGCTGGGTTCGATCCAGATGCATCAGCGCAGCGAGCTGGTCGACCCCGAAGTGACTCTCGTCCAGCTGCCGCTGGACCAGATCAATCAGCTTGTCTTCCCATTGTTGCTCGCGACTGCTGCTCGGCAGGGTCTGCTCCGCCTGCGCCCGCAGGGCGCGCTGCAGACGGCTTCTGGTGGCCAGCAGGGCGTCGACCCTGGCCACCAGCTCGCCGCCGGCGAAAGGCTTGACCATGTAGCCATCGGCGCCCGCCGCCAGACCCTCGACCACATGCTCGGCGCTGGCCTTGGCGGTGAGCAACAGCAACGGGACTGCAGCCAGCACCGGGTCATGACGGATCCGCTTGACCAAGGTCACGCCGTCCATCCCGGGCATCATCACATCACAGACGATCAGATCCGGCGGCTGGTCGGCGACCAGGCGCAGTGCGGCTTGGCCATCGGCGGCCTCGTCGACCCGATGGCGCAGTTCCAGCAGCTGGCGCACGCGTGCGCGCAGGTCGGCATGATCATCAACTACCAGAATCCTTGGGGAATCCCGTTCAGGAAGGTGTTCGCCGGTGACCTCGGCGCCCGCGCCGTGATCCACGCGGGCGCTGCCGGGTTCGGCAACCTGAGCCGCCAGCGGCAGCTCGATCTGGAAGCAGCTACCAACGCCCAGCTGGCTTTGCACGCTGACTTCGCCACCCATCGCCTCGGCGATCTCGCGCACCAGCGACAGTCCGATGCCATGCCCTGCGCCGCGATCACTGGCGCGGCTCTGGTGGAAGCGGTCGAAGACATGGGGCAACTCCTGCTCGGCGATGCCGCAACCCTGATCGGCCACGCTGATCCGGGCACGCTCTCCGGCCAGCGCCAGACTCAGCTCGATGCAACCACCGCTCGCCGAGTACTTGATCGCATTGCCGACCAGATTCTCGATCGCCCGGTCCAGCAACCGGGGGTCGACGTCGGCGGGGACGGCGTGCTGCGGCAGGGTGCAGACCAGTTCGTGCCCATGATGCTGGCACTGCACCTGCAGGCCATCGGCCTGCTGGCGCAGCAGCGCGACCAGATCCAGGCGCTCGCAGCGAATCGGCATCTGGCCCTGTTCCAGGCGATTGATGTCGAGCATCTCGACAATCAGATCCAGCACCCGGCGCGCATTGCGCAAGGCCAGCTCCAGCAGCTCTCGCGAACGTCGGTCGATGCCGGCGGCGCCGGCCCTCAACACGTCCTCCAGCGGGCCAAGCACCAGGGTCAGCGGGGTGCGAAACTCGTGGCCGACATTTTCAAAAAAGCGCGACTTCAGCTGGTCGATTTCACGCAGTCGATCGGCTTGCTCGGCCAACACCCGATTGGCCGCCGCCAGATCCTGGGTACCCTGCACCACCGCGGCCTCCAATTCGCGCTGGCGCCGTTGCAGCGTGCGGGTATGACGGCGGGCCAGCAACCAGCCCAGGCCCACAACCAACAACGCCAATGCGGCCAGTTCCAGCACCCTACCGGCAGTACTGTGCAGGAACGGTACCGGCAGCGCATAGTCGAAGCTGGCGATGGCACTCTCTCTTCCCAGCCCGTCGCGCGCCTGTAGCTCGAAACGGAGTGGTCCGTAAGGCAGGCTGCTGTATTCACGTTGACGACGCTCGGACCAGGCCGACCAATCGGCATCGACGCCCAGCAGCCGGCTGCGAAACTCAATGGCTTCGGGCCGAATCGGCGAAACCAGAGCAAAGTCCAGACGCAGGCCGCGGACAGCCGCATCCAGGGCAACCTGGGCACTGCCCGGCAGCGCCAGACGTTGTTCGTTGGCACTGTCGATGGCCGCGCTCAGTCGCGCACTGGCGATTGGCGGCAGCGGTCGACGCTGACGCAGATCCAGTCGCAGCACCCCGTCGGCGCGAGTGATCCAGATCGCTTTGTCCTCGACCAGAAAGTCGTAAGCGGTCGGACGCAGATCCGCGGCCCCGAACACGGTCGGATCCCAGCGGTAGCGCGCGCCCTCGCGCCAGGCCACGCCGGTCACCCCATTGACCCGTCCCCACAGATTGCCGGCCGCGTCTTCGATCAACACGAAGATTTCGCGCTGCAGCAGCAACTCGTCCATGCCGGGCGGTTCGACGAACTGGCGGGCCTGCGCGTCGTACCGGCGCACGCCGCGAACGGTGCCGATCCAGGTACCGTCGCGGCCGGCGAAGGGGCGGATCGGCTCGGTCTTGGTCACCAGCCCTGGCAGGGTGGACAACTCCTCGGCCTGTGCCGGCTCGCTGCGCAGATCGACCCGCCACAGCTTGCCGCCGCGGTTGGCAATCCACAGCGTCTGCGCATCCTCCTCGACAATCTCGTAGATGCCGCCGGGGACCTCCAGCACGGTGATCGCCCGTTCATTGGCACCACCGATATCGAGAATCTGCGAGACCCCGGACTGGTGACCGACGAAGGCGGAACGGGCGTGGTGGCGCGAACTGACAACGACGAAGCTGTGCAGCTGGATCGGCAGCTTGCGAGCCGTGGCCAACGCGGGCTGATCGGCGTTTGCAACGAGACTCACTCCGTCACCAGCCACCAGCAGGTCCGATCCCAGCGCAGCCAACGTCGTGGTCAGGCGGATACCGGGATGGACCAACGCGAACTGGGCACCCAATTCGTCGGTGGCCGGCTGCAGCAGGTAAAGACCGGACTGGGTGGTGACATACAGCCTCTGGCCGACCCTGGCGATGCTCAGCGACGAGGCAATCCCGGCGTTCTCGTCGAACTGGGTCAGCCCGCTGCCCAGGTCGACCCGGGTCACCGCCCGGTCCTGAGCGATCCACAAGCCGCCGGCGGCGTCCTCGGCCATCTGTGCCGAGTAGCGCTCGGGAGCGCCGTCGTCGATCGCCAGACGACGCAGGATGTTGCCCTCGGAATCGAGCAGCCAGGGCGCAGTGCGGCGGAAGGACAGCGCGTAGCGGCCATCGCCCAGCGCCAGCAGGTCCTTGGGGATCTCCGCCGCCAGCTGCGGCCAGTGCGCCTCGGCGAAGGGCGTCAGGCCGCTC